>NZ_MRCT01000048.1 GCF_002208625.1 Methanobrevibacter sp. 87.7 | reverse complement strand
TTATTATTATATTTTTAAATTTAAGATCTTTTTTTAAAATTAGTTTTTTTATCTTTTATTAGTTTTTAAAATTAGTATTTTTTTATTAATATTTTAAAATTATTTATTTATTAAAATATTTAATTAAATAGTTTAAAAAAAGTTAAGATGATAGTTATTATCTATCATTTAGTTTTAATGTTTTAATTATGTCTTGAACATAATATGGACTTGATGTTGAAATAATCATATATTTAATTCCATTTTTATTAAATATATAATCTACTTCACTTTTATCATTGTAATTATCATTTGTAAGTTCATAAACACTAACTTCTACACCACTTATATTTTTAACATAATAATCTTCAATTGTATAATCTTCGAAATCAGTGTAATTGACTTTTTTACCTTCCATAACTGTAATTTCACTATCACCATCATAGGTTGTAAGTGTTACAATAGATGAGTTTTTTGAATTTGAATTTTCTATTTGTGTACCATTTGGAAGTTCAAAATTACTTTTAGAAAGTGTAACAGTAGTATTTACTTGATGTTCAAATGCAATATAACTTATTCCAACTGCAATTAGTACTATGATAATACATATAATGAATAATCGGTTAGATCTTTTCTTTGCTTTCTCGCTTTGAGGATTATCCTTATCTTCATCAGCAATATATAATTCTTCTTTTACCATTGTTACACATTTTACATTTTTTTAAATATAATATATATAATACTTAAAATGACTTTGTTATTTTTAAGATATATATTTTTAGTTTATTTTTTAAATCTTCTAATTATAACTAATATTTTTAGATTTAAGTTTATTTTTATTTTTTAATTATTTTGATTAGTACTCAATACTTAAATTAGTTAATTTTTTTTATTTAATATAATAAATTATTTTTTATAATTTTTTTGTTTTTTATTTATTTTTAAATCTTATTATTTTCTGTAATTTTATTTAAGACATCTGAGAAGTTTTTAGCCATTTTTTCTGTTGTATAATTTTCAATTTTTTTATTTCCATTATAGTTTATTTCTCCATTTTCAATAAATTCATTATAATATTTAAGTAATATTTTTTTACATTCTGCTATATTATCAGTATGATAACCAATATCTGTTTCATTAATTATATCCTTAAGGCCACCTTCTTTATATCCAATGGATAATACTGGTTTTTTAAGTCCCATATACTCAAATATTTTTCCTGGAATGAAAATACTTTCTTTTGAATTATTCCATGATAATAAAAGAAGTATATCACTTTCTTTTTCTTTTATTAAAACTTCTTTATGTGGAATAAAACCATGGATTTTTACAATATCTTTTAAATTATATTTTCTACTAAATTCTTTAATATTTGTACTATCTCCATAAAAATTAATTTCAAGTAAATCTTTATTTATTTTATTTTCATTAGATAATTCTGAGATTGCTTTAAAAAGAATTGTTGGATCTCGTTTACCATAATATAATCGTCCAGCATATGTAATTTTAAGTTTATCATGTTTTTTATAATTAAAATTATAATCTAATTTTTCATAAAATTCTTTATCATATCCATTTTCAATTGAATAAACTTCTCTATCAGGATGTAAGTTAGATAATATTGTTTTTGTTCTATTACTTGTTACTGTTAATGCATCTACTTTTTTAAATGTTTTATTTTCAAGTCTCATTTCAAAATAATTTCTAAGTTTATTATGGTGGATATATGGATTTTTACACCATAAATCACGTAAATCTGCTATCCATGGAATATTATATTTATCACTTAATTTTTTAGCAATAATATGAGTACTTACTGGAAATGATGAAGAGATTATTGCATCAATATTTTTTTCTTTAATGATTTTTTCACATACTTTTACTGTTGGTTTTATCCAATATTTCATACCATCAGGGTATGCAAATAACTCTCCTGCAATATGTATTAATTTTTCTTTATTTTTTGAGGTTTTATTTTCTTTGTCTTCTTTTATATTAATTTCTTTTTTATTTTTTTTAAAAGGTTTAGTATAATATTCAAGCATATCTACATATTCTGTTTCTATAATCTCAATATTTTTAAATTCAGTTTTATTTTTACTTGTATCTATACCATTAATATTCGGCACAATAACTATTGGCATCCAATTATATTCTGGTAAGTATTTAGCAAGACTTCTAAGTCTTTTAGAAGCTATTTCATTTTCTTGATTGAAGTAGAATGCAATAAATAAAACATTTTTCATTTTCTTTAACCTTATCTTATTTTTTTAAAATTCAATATTTTTTGTGTTTTTATGTATAATTTATTATTTTAAAATTCAATATTTTTTATGTATTTTTTTCTTTGAACTATTTTTAGAAATAGGGTAATATTTAATAATAGTAAGTTTATAAAGTTATTATATTACTAAATGAAATTATTATATTATATGATTGTCAATATATTTATAATGTAAATTCATTTATTGAAATTTTAAAATTTATTTAAGAAAATATTTTTTTTATTTGAATATTTTCTTTATCATTATAAAAAAAGGGTGTTATGTTTGTCTAAAATTAAAATAGCAATTGTTGGAATTGGTAATTGTGCAAGTTCTCTTATTCAAGGAATTCATTATTACGAAAATAAAACTGAAGAAGATTCAATAGGATTAATGCATTGGAAAATTGATGGTTATAAACCTTCTGATATTGAAGTTGTTGCAGCTTTTGATGTAGATGCAAGAAAAGTTGGTAAAACAGTTGATGAAGCAATATTTGCAAAGCCTAATTGTACTAAAATTTTCCAAAAAGATATTCCAAAATCTAATGTAAAAGTTTCTATGGGTAAAGTTTTAGATGGTGTTGCACCACATATGCATGATTTTGAAGATGATTTATCATTTGTTGTTGCAGATGAAGAAGAACCATCTCTTGAAGATGTTGTTAAAATCTTAAAAGATAGTGGAGCAGAAATGTTATTAAATTATCTTCCTGTAGGATCACAAAAAGCTACTGAATTTTATGCTGAAGCATGTTTAGAAGCAGGTATTGGATTTATTAATTGTATGCCTGTTTTCATTGTAAGTAATCCAGAATGGGAATCAAAATTCAGAGAAAGAAATATTCCTGCAATTGGTGATGATATTAAAGCTCAAATTGGAGCAACAATCACACATAGGACTTTAACTAATTTATTTAAAAATCGTGGTGTAAAATTAGATAGGACTTATCAAATCAACACTGGTGGAAACACTGATTTCATGAATATGTTAAATAGAGATAGACTTGCTTCTAAAAGAGTATCTAAAACTGAAGCTGTTCAATCTGTTGCAGGTGAAAGACTTGACCCTCATGATATTCATATAGGTCCTAGTGATTATATTCCATGGCAAAAAGATAATAAAATCTGTTTCTTAAGAATGGAAGGAAGAGAATTTGGTGATGTTCCAATGAATATTGAACTTAGATTAAGTGTTGAAGATTCTCCAAATTCTGCAGGTTGTGTTATTGATGCAGTACGTGTATTAAAATTAGCACTTAAAAGAGGTGTTGGTGGACAATTAACTTCAATATCATCTTATCTTATGAAACATCCACCTGTACAATATGATGATGATACTGCATTTGAAAAATCAAATCTTTTTATTGAAGGAAAATTAGATAGGTAATTTACCTATTTTTATTTTTTTTAGTTTCATTGTTTTGTTTTTATTTTATTATAACTATTTTTGTATTGTATTTTTAGTTTTTATATTTTTAAAAAGCTTCTCGTTTTTTTATTTTATTTTAAAGATAATATTCTATCTTTATTTTAATTATGCTTTATAATATTTAATTTATAAATTATTTTTTATTAGTATATTAAAAATAGATAAGTATTAATTATATAAAAAACTATATATTATTATTTATTGTAAATTTTTTCTTTATAATATTTATTTGAAAATATTTTTTATTTAAATTAATAATATACATTACAATTTTTTATAGGATAAGTGTATTTTATGAAAACTACAAAAATTACTGAAACAGCTCTTAGAGATGCTCACCAATCCCTTTTAGCTACACGTATGAGAACAAGGGACATGATTCCTATTGTAGAAGAGTTAGATAAAATTGGATACTTTTCTTTAGAAGCATGGGGAGGAGCAACATTTGATACTTGTATTCGTTATTTAAACGAAGATCCTTGGGAAAGACTTAGACAAATTAAGGAAAAAGCTACAAGGACACCTATTCAGATGCTTTTAAGAGGTCAAAACCTTTTAGGTTATAAAAATTATCCTGATGATATAGTTACTGCATTTGTTGAAAAATCATATGAAAATGGTGTAGATATTTTCAGAATTTTCGATGCATTAAATGATGTACGTAATATGAAACAATCTATTAAAGTAGCTAAAGCACAAGGTGCACATGTACAAGGTACTATTAGTTATACTATAAGTCCAGTACATACTATTGATTCATATGTTGATTTTGCAAAAGAAATTGAAGCATTAGATTGTGATTCTATTTGTATTAAAGATATGGCTGGTTTAATTACTCCTCAAAATGCATATGAACTTATTACAAGACTTAAAGAAGAAACTGATTTACTTGTAGATTTACATTGTCATTGTACCAGTGGTATGGCACCAATTACTTATTATGCTGCATGTGAAGCAGGTGTAGATATTCTTGATACTGCAATTTCACCACTTGCTTGGGGAACTTCTCAACCTCCAACAGAAAGTATTGTAGCTGCTCTTGCAGGTACTCCATATGATACTGGTTTAAGTTTAAAATCATTAAAACCTATAAAAGAATATTTCATGGATATAAAAGAGAAATATGCATCACTTCTTGATCCTATTGCAGAACAAGTTGATACTGATGTATTATTATATCAAATTCCTGGTGGAATGTTATCTAACCTTGTATCTCAATTAAAAGAACAAAATGCTCTCGATAGATATCAAGATGTATTAGATGAAATGCCAAGAACAAGAAAAGATATGGGATATCCTCCACTTGTTACACCTACAAGTCAAATTATAGGTATTCAATCTGTAATGAATGTTTTAGGTGCTAAAAGATATAAAACAGTATCTAATGAAATTAAAGAGTATATGAAAGGAATGTATGGACGTCCTCCTGCTCCTGTTAATAAAAAACTTTATAATAAAATTTTAGGTGATGAAAAACCTATTGATTGTAGACCAGCAGATTTACTTGAACCTGAATATGATCACTATAAAGAATTAGGTGAAGAAGAAGGTTTAATTAAAAAAGATGAAGATATTTTAACTATTGCTTTATATCCTCAAGTTGGTGCTAAATTCTTAAAAGGTGAAGCTGAAGAAGAAGAGCTTAAACCTAAATCTATTATAAATGATAATGAATTAGCTATTCCAACTGAATATAGTGTTGAAGTTGATGGAGATACCTTTGATGTTAAAATTATGCCTACAGGATATCTTCAAGTTGAAGAATCTGAAAAAGGACCATTTACTCCTATTGAAGGTGGAATAACTTCACCTATGCAAGGTATGGTTTTAAAAATTAAAGTTGAAGTTGGAGATAAAGTTACTAAAGGATCTACTGTAGCTGTTCTTGAAGCTATGAAAATGGAAAATGATATCCAAGCTGATAAAGATGGTGTTGTAAAAGAAATTTTCGTAGAAAAAGGAGATGCAGTTTCAGCTGGAGATACTATAATGGTTATTGAATAAATAATCATTATTTTTACTTTTTTTATTAATTTAATTGTTTTTATTAATTTTATTTTCTTGTTTTTTATTATTTGTAACTTATTTTTTAGTTATAATCTTTTGTTTTTACTTTTTCTAAATTGCTTTGTTATTTTTTAATTATTTATTAATTTTTTAGTTTTTATTATTAATTTTAGCTTATTTTCTATTTAATTATTTTAATAACTTAATATAAATTTATACATGTTATTTTTTTAAGGTGTGATTATGCATTTAATTATTGATGAAGAAAATTGTTCTGCATGTGAAAAATGTATCACAGTTTGTATTCGTGATGCATTAAAACTTGAAGGAGATCATGTTGTTGAAGTTGATGAATCAAATTGTTTTGATTGTGGTCAATGTATGGCTGTTTGTAAAACAGGTTCAATAAGATTAAAAATTTATCAAGACCAAGAAGATAGAATTGAAGAGTATAATCAAAGAGAAATTCCTATAAGTTATGAAGATTATATTCAATTTCTTAAACAAAGAAGATCTTGTAGATGGTTTTTAAAAAGAAGAGAACTTAGTTCTGAAGATTATGAAAAATTATTTGAAGCTGCATATTATTCCCCTACAGCTCAAAATATGCAGGATGTAGAATTTGTTGTAATTAAAAAAGATTTAGATGAATTCTTAAATCATATTTATGATATTATTAAAGTAGAAGAAGATGAATATTTTAGAATTGCACAATTTGGAGATTATCTTAAACATCCTGAAAATTATAAATATAATCCTTTCTTATGGGAAGGTAAGGAATTAATTTTAACATTTGCAAAAGATCCAATGGATGCTATTATTGCAAGTACACGTGTTGAACTTGCAGGATATACTTTAGGTTTAGGTGGATTTTATTCCTTATTTATTTCAAAAGCAGATAGAATAAATCATGATAAATTAATGGAATTTTTCCCAGAAATTGATCCTGATAAGCATATGTATTCTGTATATATTATAGGATATCCTAGAGTAAGTTTTAAAAGAACAATTCCTCATAAAAAGATTAAAGTAAATTATAAATGATTTTTTTATATTTTTTTTATTTTTTTTACTTGTTTGTTTTAGAATTAATATTTTAGTTGTTATTGTTTTATTTTTTACTTGTTTGTTTTAGAATTAATATTTTAGTTGTTATTGTTTTATTTTTTACTTGTTTGTTTTAGAATTAATATTTTAGCTATTTATTAAAAATAAGTATTTTAAATAATTTTTATTTAAAATAAATTTAAATAAAAATAGAATTTTATAAATAGAACTTATTGTTCATATTCTGTTAAATCTTTTATATTTGCTTTTTTAAATCCTCTTTTTCGTCTCATACAAGACTCACATACTCCACAATGTTTATCATTTCCAGTATAACATGAATAACTAAGTTCCATAGGGCAATTGTTTTTAGCACCTAATTTTACAATATCTTCTTTATTAAAATCAATTGCAGGAGCTACAACCTCAATATCTTTAGGTGAACCGATTTTAAGAAGATTATTAAAACTTTCTAAAAATTCTTTAGAATTATCTGGAAATGTATTTGCTTCTTCATAATCCCAACCTACGATTATTTTACTTGCACCAATACTTTCTGCAAAGGAAGTTGCTATTGCAGTAAATACTATATTTCTTCCAGGAACCCATACAGCATTTGCAGTTTCTTGTGCTTTTTCAAGATTATCTAAATCTTCATCTTTTGGTGTAGGTATTTCATTTGATGAGTTAAGTGCAGAATTACTAATTTCTCCTAACCATTTAAGGTCAATTATTGTATGTGGAATATTATAATATTTACAAATATTTTCTGCAGCTTTAATTTCTTGTTTTATTGCTTTTTGACCATAATCAAAAGTTATTGCATAAACATCATAATCATTTATGTAAGAACTCATTGCTACAGTTGAATCAAGTCCTCCAGATAGGACAGCTATTGCTTTATCTTTCATATAATCATCTATTTTAATTTTTATTATTTTTTAAATATTTTCTGATTTCAATATTAGCTAATTCTCGAATTTCAGTTAAGCTTAATCCTGTATCTATAGCTATTTTTTTAGTATCTTCAAATTCTGCTCTTTTAGATATTATTTTACCATTATAATAACCAATTTTAAAGTTAATTTCATATTTTTTTTTATTAATTTTAAGAGGTAATTTAATAAATTCACGTGAAGCTATTCCTCTATGTAACTTAGGAGAAATTCTAATTCCTAAGGTTCCTGTTTCTTCAAATAATACATTAAGTAAATTCTCAATATTATCTTCATGACCCATTACTTGAATTAATTGTCCTGGTCTATTTTTTTTCATAAAAATTGGAATCATTATAACATCTCTTGCACCAGCATCTAATAATTTATCATAAAGATATCCAAGTTCTTCACCACTTAAATGGTCAACATTTGTTTCAAGAACATTTACTTCTCCTTTTTCTGATGAATTTTCCCCTTTTAAAATTCTTAAAATATTTGGATGTTCAAAATTTTTAGAACCTGCACCATAAGCTATTTTTTCAATTTTAATATTTGGTATAAATTCAAGGTATTTATCACATAATACTTTATATAATGCACATCCTGTAGGAGTTGCAAGTTCACTTGCTACAGGTCCTCCTTGGAAGTTTAGTCCTTTTAAAATTTCAACAGTTGCAGGAGCAGGTATACTTACTATACCATGAGCAGTTTTTACTCTTCCACCACCAACTGATATTGGAAGTCCAATTACAGTTTCTTTATTAAGTCCAAGTTGATAAAATCCGTATATTGTACCTATAACATCTGCAACTGCATCTGCAGCACCTACTTCATGAAAATGTATTTCATCAAGAGATTTTCCATGTACAGTACTTTCTGCTTTAGCAATAATTTCAAAAACTTCTTTTGATTTTTCAATTATTTCTTTACTTATAATATTATCTAATTTATCAATATTTCTAATTAAATCCTTATAATGTATACCATGATTTTTATTATTTTTATTTAAAGTTTTTATATTACAGAAACTTGCTTCAATTCCAGATTTATTAACTTTAGTAATTTCTGTATTTACTCCACCAAAGTTTTCAGTTACTTTTTCAGTAATTCTTTTAATATCTTCTTTATTAGCACCTAAATCTACAAGTGCTCCAATAAGCATATTTCCAGATATTCCTGAGCTTTGTGGATCTATTATAATGGTCATTTTATTTTCCCCAATTATTTTTAAAATAATATAAAAATATTAATTTTTATTATTATATATTATATCTTATTTTAATTAGTTTTATTTATAATAGTAAATCTTATTTTTAATTAATCATAATATATAAATAATTATTAAAATTGTTTTTCTAATTTTTAAAATTATTTTTTATGTTTATATTTATATAATTTTATTTATTAATAAACGATATTTAATTTTATTAAAATTTAATAATTTATTTTAGTTATTTTTAAAAAATAATTTATATTAAGGTATTATAATGAAAATCGATAAGAAACATAATATTTCTGATGATGTAAATCTTTATCATGATAAAAATGGTATTGACTTAAATAATCCTAATTTCTTTTTAACTTTTAGTGATTTCAATATAAGTGATGGAATTGATATTGTTGAAAATATTCTTGTATTATCAAATAATGCAATAAGTTTAAAGAATACTGATAAAGTTTTTGAAACTGTTGAAAAATATTTAGCAAACAATAATTTAACTGGTAGTTATATTTTCCATAATGTTGAAAATACAAGATACTTTGTTAATACTTATGATGATATTTCAGTTATAACTCTTTTAAGTAATGATGTTGAAATAAAAGATTTTTATAATTCATTAAAAGTTGCAAAGTCTAAAAAAGATTTTGAGGATGCTAAAATTGATTTCAATCAGATTATAATTATTGATAAAGTTTTATCTCCAAAATTATTAATTAAATTACATATTGAAGCAGTAAAAGAAAGAGTTAAATTTTTTGATTCTTTAAATTTACCTGTACATATTGATAATATTGTAGGTAATGATGACTTTATGGTTATTGCTTCAAATATGCCTAAAAACAATTTAAGTGAAGAAGAAAAAGAATTTGGTATTGATATTACTTCTCTTCCATATGAAGATGATAAAATTAATATTCAAGATTTAATTATAAGAATTCAAGATGCTGTATCAATTTCTCTTGAAGAATCATTTAAAAAATCTGGTTTAAGTTTTGGAATTCTTGATTTTCTAGAATCTGAAGGAATTAAAATTAATGACCTTGTTGATGCAGGTATGGCTCTTGTTGAAGGTGTTCCTGTTACCAATGAATTAAAAGAAAAATTAAAATTACAAATTTATAAATCATTAGAAGATATTAATGTTATTGCACTTTTATTAGCAGCAATAAGAGTAGAATATGATTTTTCAAATAATTTAATACGTGAAGTTAATGTTGAAGATGATCCTGCATATCTTTATACTGATGAGGTTTTAGGTCTTGCAATTGCAAATCAAATAGCAGGTACTAAAGCAAGATTTAATTTTAAACGTTATGATGATGCAAAACCAGGAATACTTTCTTCTTTAGGTCCAATGGTTGATGATATTTTCGGTGGACTTATTGCTGGATGTATGAGTAAAATATTTGAAGAGAATTAAGAAGGTGGTTTTAATCTCAAATGATCAAAAAGAAGATTTAAGTAAAAACAGGGATGATTATTATGAAGATGATAAAAAAGATACTTCATTTCTTCGTTCTTTAGGTGGTCTTGTTACATTTTCTACTATAATTCCTTTAGGTATATACACATCAATTGAAGCAGTAATTAGTGTTATATGGTTATGGCCACTTTTAAATGGAATTATTGGTTTAGGTGGTGTAGCAATTGCATATATCTTACTTAAATTCTTTAAAATGTCTCATTTACTTGTTGCAACAATTGTAGTTGCATATATATTTTTAATAATGGGTTATAATCATACTGATGGTCTTTTAGATTTTTCTGATGGATTAATGGTTCATGGGGATTCAAAAAAGAAAATTAGTGTTATGCGAGATTCTATGGTAGGTACTGCAGGTATTTCTACTATGGTTGTTTTTACTGTTATGACTATTGCAGCATTAACTAATATTATTGATTATAATTGTCTTTGGGGTATTATTATTGCAGAAATGGCTGCTAAAATTTCTCTTTTAACGACTTGTGTTTTATCAAAACCTGCTGAAGATGGTATTGGTAAATATTTTGTTGAAGATATGCCTATACCAAATTATGTTGCTTCAATTTTAATTGTTGGAATTATTGCATATGTCCTTTTAGGTTATATTGGAATATTCGGTATTATTGGAGGTATTTTAGCTGGTTGTTTAATTTCATATCTTGCAAAAAGAAATTTTGGTGTTGCTACAGGAGATGTTCTTGGAACATCTAATGAAATTGGAAGACTTTTATCTTTAATATTTCTTGTAATTGCTCTTCCATTATTCTAAATATTACTCTTATTTTTTTATTTTTGTTGTTTAATGTATTAGCTATTTAAGTGAATCTTTAATTATCTTATTTACTTCTAAATAATCTTCTTTATTTTTTTCTTTTTCTAATTGATATTTTTTAAGATATTTTTTATTTGTTTTACCTATTTCATATTCATCTAAATATTTAAGGAAATTATTAATTTCATCTATAAGATTTATAATATCATTTTTAGTCTCAGGATATTCTAATTCTAGTATAGGTATCTTTTTTTCTCTAAGAAGATAAATTATTATATTTAATGTATTATTACAACCATTAGATCCAAATAATATTAATTCATTTAATGCATTGTATAAATGGTTTGGTTTACCATTTCTAAGAATTATTGCTGCTTCTGATTCTTCAATTATTGGTCCAAATATGGACATTCTTCCTTGTACTGCAGAAGGAGCTTCTATACCTGTATATTTTATTCCTTTTATTATGTTTAGATTTTCAATATTAGAATTTATGTTATTTTTATAGTCTTGTCCTTTTTTAGATAATTTTTCTTTATTTTCATGATATAATTTATCATAATTAGATAGTACTTCGTGTTTTGATTTATTTACTTGATTTATAATAATCATTGCACTATCTGGAAATATTGCTACTTTCATATAATCACTAAATTTATCTTTTTAATTATTTTTATTGTTTAGTTCTTTATTATTTTTTGAATTTAGTTATTTTTTCTGGTTTTTATGTTTTTATTTATTATTTGTTTCTTAATTGTTGTGTTTTATTTATTTAACTATTAATTTTATTTTTATGAGTT
>NZ_MRCT01000047.1 GCF_002208625.1 Methanobrevibacter sp. 87.7 | reverse complement strand
GAACGTCGGCAGCGTCAGATGGGTATAACAGACAGAAATAGATAAAAATATATAATTAAATTATTCAAAAATAAATTAATTTAATATATAAAATTATAATTAATACTAAAATAATTAAACAAAATTATAAAAATTTTATAAAAAATATGGTAAAACACGAATATTAAATTATATAAAACAAATAGAAAATTCGATAATTAACTAATTTTTTATATTTAAAAAATCAATGGTAATATAATGAATTCAAATGAAAAAATAAATACAACAATTACAAAATTTGAGGAATTTTTCTCAACACAATATAAGGATGAAATATTTAATGCTCTAGAAGCATATCCTGAAGAAAGATCTGTAACAATTGATTATACAGATTTAGAAATGTTTGATCCTGATTTAGCAGATCATTTAATTGAATCACCAGAAGAAATTTTAAATTCTGCCCAAAAAGCAATTAAAAATATTGATCCTTTAAATCAAAATGCTGAGTTAAATGTTAGAATAGCCAGTCTTACAAATGTTATACCTCTTAAAATTTTATTAAGTAAATATATTGGAAGTTTTATAGCTGCAGATGGTATTGTAAGAAAAACAGATGAGATTAGACCAAGAATTGAAACAGGTGTATTTGAATGTAGAGGTTGTATGAAAAAATATGAAGTAGAACAAACATCATCTAATCATATTATAGAACCTTCTATGTGTCCTAATTGTGGTGGACGTTCATTTAGACTATTACAAGAGGAATCTCATTATATTGATACACAAACAGCACGTATGCAAGAACCATTAGAAAACCTTTCTGGAGGAACAGAACCTAAACAAATGTTAATGATTCTTGAAGATGATCTTGTTGATGAATTAAATCCTGGAGATAAAGTCAGAATTACAGGAACTTTAAAAACATTTAGAGAAGACCGTACTGGACAATTTAGAAATTATATTTATGTAAATCAAATAGAACCTTTAGAACAAGAATTTGAAGAATTAAAAATTAGTGAAGAAGAAGAAGACGAGATTATAGCTCTTTCTAAAGATCCAAATATTGAAGAAAAAATTATTAAATCCACAGCACCTTCAATTAAAGGTTATCGTGATGTAAAAAAAGCTATTGCATTTCAATTATTTGGTGGAACAGCTAAATTATTTGAAGATAATACTCGTTTAAGAGGAGATATACATATCCTAATTGTTGGAGATCCAGGTATTGGTAAATCTCAAATATTAAAATATGTATCAAGACTTGCACCAAGAAGTATTTATACAAGTGGTAAAGGTACTACTGGAGCAGGTTTAACTGCAGCAGCAGTTAGGGATGAACTTGGAGGATGGTCTCTTGAAGCAGGTGCATTAGTACTTGGGGATCAAGGAAATGTTTGTGTTGATGAGTTAGATAAAATGAGACCTGAAGATAGATCTGCACTTCACGAAGCTTTAGAACAACAAACTGTAAGTATTGCAAAAGCAGGAATTATGGCTACTTTAAATTCAAGATGTTCAGTACTTGCAGCAGCAAACCCAAAATTTGGAAGATTTGATAGGTATAAAGCACTAGCAGAGCAAATTGATTTACCTTCACCAATTCTTTCTCGTTTTGATTTAATCTTTGTAATTGAAGATAAACCAGATGTGAAAAATGATACAGAACTTGCACAACATATTTTAAAAACTCACCAAGCAAAAGATATAAATTACGAAATTGAACCAGAATTATTAAGAAAGTATATTGCATATGCTCGTAAAAATTGCCATCCAAGACTTAGTGATGAAGCAATGAAAGTATTAAAAGAGTTTTATGTATCTACTAGGAATAGTTCATCTGAAGAACAAGGTCCTGTACCAATTACAGCAAGACAACTTGAAGCTACAATTAGGCTTTCAGAAGCATGTGCTAAAATTAAACTTAAAGAAACAGTAGATGCAGATGATGCACATGAAGCAGTAAAATTACAACTTTCTTGTCTTAAAGAAGTCGGTTTAGATCCAGAAACTGGTGAAATTGATATTGATAAAGTTGAAGGAAGAACACCTCAATCAGATAGGGATAAAATACAAAAAGTTATAGAAGAAATTAGAAACTTACAAGAAGAATATGGTGATCAAGCACCAGAAAATGTTTTACTTTCTAATTTAACAGATAAATATAGTATGGATGAAGATAAATCAAAAAGAATTATTAAATCCCTTAGTCAAAAAGGTATTATATTCCAACCAAGTAATGGATACTTTAAATTAGTTGAATAAATTATTTTAAAATTTATACAACTATTTTAAACATTATAATTAGTAAAAAACCATTTATTAATTATAAAACTATTTAAATTTTATAATCAGTGAAAAATTATTATAATAAATTAAAGACTATTTTTATAAAACTTAATATCAAAAATAATATTTTTAAATATTATATATTCAATTACATTAATAAATGATTAAAAACATAATTATATTTAGTATAATTTATAATATCATTATAATATTTTTACAATAAATTATTAAGGAGTGACAGTATGAGTGACTATGAAGATTTATTAAACAGAGCAATTGACCAATTACCTCCAGAAGTATTTGAAACAAAAAGGTTTAAAATACCTAGAGCATACTCTGATATTCAAGGAAATAGGACTTTTATTAAAAACTTTAAAGATGTTGCAGAAAGATTAAACAGAGATCCACAACATTTATTAAAATTTTTACTCAGAGAATTAGGTACTGCAGGAAACCTTGAAGGTGGAAGAGCAATTTTACAAGGTAAATTTACTCATTATGTAATTAATGATAGAATTGAAGATTATGTTGATAAATATGTTATTTGTCCTGAATGTAATAGGCCAGATACTAAAATCATAAGAGAAGACAGAATCTTCTTACTTAAATGTTTAGCTTGTGGTGCAAGAGCTCCTGTTAAACCATTATAAAATTTTTATTTTTTTAATAATAAATTTAAACAATTAAAAATTCATATAACTTAAAATAAACTATTTATAAAAATTTATATATGAATTTTTAAATTTTTACTAATTAAAGATATGAAGTGTAGTTATGTTTTGTCCAGAATGTGGAAGTTCTGATAAAGAAATGATTGGCGACATTTGTATTGACTGTTTTTTAAAAAATTATCAATTTTTAGAAATTCCTCAACATATTAATATTACAGTATGTAAACATTGTAATGCAAAATATTATAAAGGAAATTGGATTGATGAAAATATTCCTGAAGAAGAAGTTATTTATCGAACATTAGAAGATAATATACACTTAGATGACAAGATTGAAAATGAAATAATAGATCTTGAAATAAGACAAATGAGAGGAACTATTGCAGAATGTACTATTGATGCAATAGGTGAATTTAAAGGAAGAGAACTTATAGAACATTATAATACAGAAGTTCAAATAAAAAATTCAACATGCCCAAATTGTTCTAAAATAGCTTCAGGATATTATGAAGTAGTAATACAATTAAGAGCTGATGATAGAGAACTTAATCCTAAAGAAAAAGAAGATGCAGATAATATTGTTAATAGTGTTTTAAATAAACAATATAAAAAAGATAAATTAGCAGTTCTTCAAGAAAAAGCAAAACTTAAAGAAGGAACTGATTATTATATAGGTTCTTATAAGTCAGGAAAAAAAGTAATCAATAGACTTAGAGATCATTTTGGAGGAATCATAAAAGAATCTCCAAGATTAATATCTGAAGATAAATCT
This sequence comes from Methanobrevibacter sp. 87.7, assembly GCF_002208625.1. Taxonomy (GTDB): domain Archaea; phylum Methanobacteriota; class Methanobacteria; order Methanobacteriales; family Methanobacteriaceae; genus Methanarmilla. The sequence goes on along the minus strand of NZ_MRCT01000047.1, from coordinate 8,283 downwards.
ACAGGTAAAAAATTATATAGAGTTTGGATTTCAATTAGGATTCCAAAATTCCAATTAGGAGATATTATAAAATATCAAAATAACATAGGACAAGTAATAGATATTAATGCAGATAAATCTTTATTTTGTGATTTAAAAACTGATAAACATTTTTCAGTATCATGGGCACATTATGAAGAAGTAGAACTCATTGAAAAAAAAGAAGACTTCCAAAAAACAATGGTTATTTCAAAATTTTCTTCAACACTCCAAATATTAAATCCAGAAACATATTTAGAGTATAATATTGAAATGAAAGATAAATATAAAAATATCAATATTGGAGATGAAATAAACATTATAAAAGTTAATAATGAATTTTATCCATTAATATAAAATAATATTAAAAATTAAAATTAGTAAAACAATAAAAACCGTGATTATATGAATACAGAAGAAAAAATAAATTTAATTAAAGAAGGAACAGTTGAAATAATTGATGAAAATGAATTAAAAGAAAAATTAAACAAAGAAAATCCAATTGCTTATACTGGATATGAACCTTCTGGAAAAATTCACTTAGGACATGCAATTACTATAATGAAATTAAAACAATTACAATCTTTAGGTTTTAAAATAAAAATATTACTTGCAGATTTCCATGCATACTTAAATGGAAAAGGAAGTATTGAAGAAATTTCAAAAACTGCAGAATATAATAAAAAATGTTTCCAAGCATTAGGCTTATCTGAAGATACTGAATTTATATTAGGTTCTGAATTTGAAACAAAAGAAGAATATACTGAAATTGTATATCAATTAGCTACTTTAACAACTTTAAAAAGAGCTAGAAGAAGTATGGATATGGTAAGTAGAGATGATGATAATCCTAAAGTAGCAAGTACAATTTATCCATTAATGCAAACTGCAGATATGGTATCCTTAAATACAGATATTGCATTAGGTGGTCTTGAACAAAGAAAAATACAAATGTTAGCAAGAGAAGAATTACCAAAACTTGGATATGAAGCACCTGTATGTATTCACACCCCATTATTACATGGTCTTGATGGAGATGCTAAAATGTCTTCAAGTAAAGGAAATTTCATTGCAGTAGATGATACTGAAAAAGACATTAAAGATAAAATAAATAAAAGTTACTGCCCTAAAGGAGAAATTGAAGATAATCCAATGATTGAAATTTCAGAACACTTTGTTTATCCATATCAAGAAAAATTATTAATTGAAAGACCAGAAAAATTTGGTGGAAATCTTGAACTTACAAAAGATGAACTTATTAAAATATACAGTGAAGGTAACTTACATCCAATGGACTTAAAAAACGGAATCAGTAATTATATGATTGAATTTTTAAGACCTGTAAGAGAATATATGGAAAAAAATTAAATAACAATTTAATTTTTAAAATTAAAAATAATCTATAAAATATCTTAGATTATTAAATAAAAATCTAAAATTAATTAGTAAATTCTAATTAATTTTAATTGATTTTATAAAAAAGATTAAAGAAGATGATTAAATGGATTATGAAATGAGAATTCCAAATGGTATAGGGGAAGAAATGCTTTCTGAAGCATATGAAAAATTTGATGTTGAATTAAAACATACAGAATATGGACCAAAATTTATTGGATCTATGGAAGAATTAGAAAAAGTTCAAGAATTCTTTAAAGAATCAATAGAAAAAAGACTTAAAGAATTAGAAAATCCTAGAGATGTATATAACAAAAAACATAACAAGAAATAAATTAAAATTTATATTTAATTTAATATAAATTATTAATTTTAAATATTAAAAACAGCATCAACAACTTTTTTTATATTAGATGAAACTTCATCTAAATTATTATTACCATTAATTATTTTAAAATTTGATGAATTTCTTGCAAGTTTTAAATATTTTTCTTTAACAGAAGATAAAAATTCTTCATTTTCAAATTCATCAGTTCCTTGACTTCTCATAACTGCTGTTTTTAAATCCATATCTAATAAAAGTACTAAATCAGGTTTTTTAGCAAATTTATTAATTTCTTTAATCCAATTATAAGGTTCTTGATAAACTAAACTTGAATAAAAAGATCTATCACTTATTATAATTTTATTTTCACTTTCTAAATCTTGAATTTTATTCATTAAAATCATCCTATCAGCAGCAAAAAGCAATCCAAAAGTTTTTTGCATATAATCACTTCTTGCATTAGGATTTTGTAATAATTTTCTTATTAATTTACCAATATCACTATCAGTTGGTTCTACAATAAGTTCAACATCATAACCTTTAGAAACTAAATAATCTTTTAATAGTTTAGATTGAGTAGATTTACCTGAACCATCAATTCCTTCAAAAACAATATACATATTAACCACAATTTTTTTAAAATAAGATAAAAATTTTAATAAAATCTTAAATTATACATAATTTAAAATAAATTAAAATAAATATCTAATTATTATTATATATTTTATATATTTTCTAATATTTATTATATTATCAATGGAGAAACATTATGAAACTTAAAGAATTATTAGCACCTGCAGGATCATTTGAAGTATTTATAGTAGCTATAAATACAGGAGCAAATGCAGTTTATTTATCTGGACATCGTTATGGTGCAAGAGCTTTTGCACATAATTTTACTTCAGAAGAACTTGAAAAAGCTGTTGAATATGCTCATTTAAATGGTGCAACTGTACATGTTACAGTAAATACCCTTATAAATAATTTTGAAATAATTTCTGTATTAAAATATTTACATTACTTATATCGTATTGGTGTTGATGCAGTAATTATTCAAGATTTAGGAGTAGTTAATTTAGCACATAAATTTATTCCAAAACTTGAAATTCATTCTTCAACACAAATGACACTTAGAGATTATGAAAGTATAAAATGGGCATCAAAACAAGGAATGTCACGTGTAATTTTACCTCGTGAAATGAGTGTAAAAGAAATTTCAAGAATTTCAAAAAGATTAAAAGAAGATAATATACCAATGGATCTTGAAGTATTTGGTCATGGATCATTATGTTATTGTTTAAGTGGTAAATGTTATATATCATCTTTTAATAATGGAAGAAGTGCAAATAGAGGTGCATGTTCCCAACCTTGCCGTAATAATTATAGATTAAGATATAATAACCATACAATAAGTAGTGGTTGTTTAATTTCAACACATGATCTTGCTACTTACAATGATCTTAAAAGTATTTCAGATGCAGGTGTTTGCTCCTTAAAAATTGAAGGACGTCTTAAAAATGCAGATTATGTAGGAACAATTGTACATTCTTATAGAACAATGCTTGATATCCTAGAAAAAAGAGAAAAAATGGAAAAAGAAGGAAATAATGCTCCAATAATAATTAATGGAAAATCTGAAAATGAAATTATTGAAGAATTAAAGTATGATCTTGATTTAGCATTTAATAGATATTATACAAATGGATACATTTTAGATGATGCACCAGGAGATGTTATGGGAAGAGAAAGTTCATATCACCAAGGAATTTATGTTGGAGTAATAACTGATATTGAGGGTGAATTAATTACCATTGATACAAGTAAAAAACAACACCCAATTAAACTCCAAAATGGTGATGGAATTGGATTTAAATACCATAATAAGATTAAAGGAATTTACATTGATAATATTATAAAACAGACAAATAATGAAATACAACTTAATACTACACGCGATATTCGTGTTGGAAGTGAAGTTTATTTAAGTTATTCTAAAGAAGCCCATGATAAACTTAAAAAATATACTAAAGAACAAGTAAATCCAAGTTATCCAATATCTTTAGATTTAAAAATTAATGAGGATAATTTATTAGAAGCAAATGCAGAATTTAAAGTTCAAAATGATATAGTTAACTTCAATTATACTTCCACTGAAAAATTTGAAAAAGCAATTAAAAAACCAATAACAAGTGAAAAAATCATAAAACAAATGTCAAAAACAGGAAATACTCCATTTTATATTAAAAAAATCAATATTGAAGAAATTAAAGATGATTTATTTATTCCTATGAGTAAACTTAATGAAATTAGAAGAGAAATATTAAATAAAGCAACAGAATTAATGCTTGATTATTATATTCCTGATGAAAAAGAAGTTAAAACTATTAAAAAATCAATTAAAAAATATGGTAAAGATTATAAAGAACGTGGAAAATTCATTGCAGCTACAGAATCTAACTTTGATACAAATTATGATAAATATATTGGATTAAGTGTTTATGTAGATAATCTTGATTTATTAAGAGAAGTTTGTAAACATCCTATATTAAGAGTATATTATGATCCTTCATTTAATTACAAAAATTCAAAGGATTACTTTAATAATATCAATAAAGAACTTAGTAAAGCATATGAAATAGCTAATGGTGTAGAACTTGTATGGGTTTTATCTTCATTTATATCAGAAAAAGATATTGCTAAATCAAATGATGTAGTAAATAGCCTTAAAAGAAAAGGAATAAACATTTCAGTTATGACTGATTCACCAGGAATAAGTAATATATTTGATTGTCCAGTTTATGGTCATCATAATTTAAATATTTGGAATAGTTATAGTGTAGAAACATTATGTGAAAGTGGATTTAATGGTCTTACATTATCAAATGAATTATCAAAAGATGAAATTAAAGAATTAACTTTAAGAAATAAAAAAGATATCCCATTAAAATTACTTGTACATGGAAATCTTGAGTTAATGACAAGTAAAGATAATTTTACAAAATTAAATGGAGATAAAAAACTTAAATTAAAAAACAATAAAGATTATGTAACTTTAGAAGATAAAAAAAGGAAACTTAAAATTAAAATTAGATTTGATTATAATAATTTTAGTCATTTCTTTAATCAAAATTGTTTATGTTTAATTGATGAAATAGATACAATTAAAAATATTGGACTTGACACAATTGCACTGGATTGTAGATTCTCAAGTGAAAAATATGTATCAAAAATAATATCCCTTTATATACAAGCGATTAATAAAGAATCCGAAGGAGAAACTCTTAAAGAAACAATATCTTCAATATCTCAATCCCCATTAGATAATGGTAACTTTATTGATGGTAGAAGATTAGAAGATAAAAATTATTAAATTAAAATATTTATTAAAAATTTCATTTCAATAAATATAAATAATTCTTAAGTTATAATATGAATAAGAGGTGAATGAAATGGTAGACTTAGATAAAGAAACCGAAGAAAAAATCTTAAATATTGTTAAACCATACCATAAAGAAAAAGATTATATTTTAAATTACCTCATTACAGATGATCATGTAATTAACATATTTTCTTCTATAAACATTGGTAAAGCAATAACTACAGAAGATTTAACAAAAATAGCAGATATTTTAAACGGAGAATTTATTGGTTTTAAAATAGTAAACCAAGAATACAGATTCGCTTTTAAATTACCTGAATAAATGAAAAAATTTTCATAAATAAAATTTAAATTTAAAATTATTTTTTTTTAATTTTAATCTATTTTTTACTGATTTTTAATTTTTTAATAAATTTAATAATTTAATAAAAATACTTATTTTATACTAAATAATTAAAAAATTATTAAACTATAATATTAAAAAAATATAAAAATAAATTATATAATATTTTAGAGGATAAAAATGAAAATACCTGAACTACTTGCTCCTGTTGGAAATATGAATCATTTAAAACTTGCAGCATATAATGGTGCAAGTTCTATATATTTAAGTGGAAAAGAATTTGGTGCAAGAAAATATGCTGAAAATTTCAATATTGAAGAAATTAAAGAAGCAGTTAAATTTGCACATTTATATAATATGAAAGTTTATGTTACTGTTAACATATTAATAAAAGAATCAGAAATTAAGCAAGTAATTAATTATTTAATAGATTTATACCAAATAGGAGTAGATGCTGTTTTAGTTCAAGACATTGGACTTATTAAAATAATTCATGAAATTATTCCTAATTTAAGAATCCATGCATCAACACAATTAAATATACATAATATTGAAGGTGTTGATTGGGCTAAATCACAAGGTATTAAAAGAATAGTTTTACCACGTGAATTAAAAATTGATGAAGTTAAAGAAATTACAGAATATGCACATAAAAATAATATAGAAACCGAAATATTTATTCATGGTGCATTATGTTATTCATATTCTGGACATTGCCTTTTATCATCATATATTGGAGGAAGAAGTGGTAATAGAGGAACTTGTGCACAACCATGCAGACAAAAATATACACTTACATGTGAAAATGGTGAAAATTTAGATGAAAATTTCTTAATTGAATCAAGTAAAAATTATCCTTTATCCCCTAAAGATCTTTCATTATATAATGAATTAAAAAAAATCGCATTTGTTGATTCATTAAAAATCGAAGGTAGAATGAGAAATGAAGATTATGTTTCTACTGTAGTTCATGCTTATAGACAAGCATTAAACAAACTCAAACATAATAAAAGAAGAAACGATAATGAAGAATTAAGCCTTGTATTTAATCGTCAATTTACAAAAGGCCATTTATTGGATAATCCAAATAAAATTATAAATTATAAAAAACCATCAAATAATGGATTATATATTGGAAATGTTAAAGACTTTAATGATAAAAATATAATCAAAGTAAATTTATCAAGTAATATAATTCCAGATAAAGGAGATATAATATTAATTGAAGGTAAATCACTTGAAAATAATTCAAGAGCAAGTTATGGATTTGAATTATCCGTAGATTCTGAAATAGATAAAGATATTTTAATTCTAAAAACTATAAGAGAAAATAAAAATATTGATATTAAAATTGATAGTGACTCTAAAGTATACATAACTAAAAGAAATAAAATAGCTCATGAAACTAAACAAGCAATAAATGGTAAAAATAAAAGTTATAAAAAATCTATTTTAAATCTTGACTTTAAAATTAATAAAAATAATTATCCTATAATAAAATTAAGATTAAAACTAGGAAATGGTAAAGTAATTAAGTATACATATAAAGCAGAAGATAAATGGGAAGAAGCAAAAAATAAACCAATAAGTTCTAAAGACATTGAAAAAAATCTTAGAAAAATAAATCACTTACCATTTTATATTGCAAATGTTAATATTAACTACTTAGAAGACTTATTTACACCAATAAGTAATCTTAATAAACTTAGAAGAGATTTTTATAATAAATTAGTTAATGAAATAGAAAATTCATACTTACCAAAAGATATTGAAAAAATAAAAATTAACTCTAAAGAATTTAAAGATAAATATTACAAAGAAAGATACAATAAAAAATTAATAAACAATGAATATAATCTTTCAGTTTATTTAAATAGCTTAGAACAACTTAAAAAATTAAATAATACTCAGAAAGTAGATAGAGTATATATTGAAATTCCAAAAAAGAATATGAATCTTTTATTTAATAATTATAAAGAAAAATTTAATATAAATTATTGTGTTAACTTCTTAAAAGAAGCTTATTTAATTAGTGAAAATCAAGATTATAACTTAATATGGAAATTACCAGAAATAGCTACAAAAGAAACTTTAAATGGTATTTTTAAAACTTATGGAATTCTTTCAAAATTAGGTGTTAATTTAGATATTATGACAAGCCTTTTAGGTTTAGATGAAATATTAAAAAATCATGAAATTAAAACATATGGTTCACAATATTTAAATATTTATAATAGTCAAAGTGTTAAAAATCTTAATAACTTTAAATTACTTACAATATCTCCAGAACTTAGTAAAAAAGATATTAAAGAACTTTGTGAAAATTCTGAAGATAAATTAGAAATGATTATTGGTGGAACTCTTGAAACAATGATTACAAGAAAACCAATACTTCGTAAAAAAGATATTAAAAATATTAAGAAAAAGTTAAACTTTAAAATAACTAAAGATACTGATTTAAATATTTCTATAAAAAACATTAAAAATGAATATTATCCTGTAAAAGGAACTATAAGCCAAGAATTATTAATATTATTCAATAAAAAGTTATCTTTAATTAGTAAAATAAATGAATTAAAAGATTTTGGAATTAAGAACTATTCAATTGATTTAAGATGGGAAAATAAAGATAATATTAATGAAATTATTGAATTATTTAATGAAAGTATAAAAAATAAGATAGACAATGAAAAACTTAAGAAATTAGATAATAATTTAAAAAATTATTGGTTTGAAACAACTAACTTAAATTATGATAATAAATTATTATAAAAATTTTATTATTTAATTTCTTATTAAATTCCTTTTTTTATAGATTATAAT
>NZ_MRCT01000046.1 GCF_002208625.1 Methanobrevibacter sp. 87.7 | reverse complement strand
ATTCCTATGGAAGGTGTTGAAAGATTCCAAAACCAATTAGAAATTGTTGATTTAATCGATACTGAAGATGGTGGAGCTATTACTTCTAAAGTAAAAGAATGTATTGAAAAAGATCCTGGTGCTTTTGAAGAAGAAGCTTTAGTTGTTGAAGTTTCTGATGACGATGATGAAGAAGATAGTGGTGAAGAAATTAAAGTAGTTTCTCCTGAAACAGCTTTAATTGAAGCTAGAATGAGAAATATTGAATCTGAAATCAATATGATTGGTGCGATTCAAAAGAATTTATCTGGTAATTATGCTGGTAAAGTACAAGGTATTATGGTTGGTCTTGTATTTATCATAATCATATTATCTTTATTCTTATTCTTCTAAATTGGAGGTAGTTTAATATGGTAAAAATTTCAACTAATCCAAATGTACGTGGTATAAACAACGTATCTGAAAATATTAATTATAAATCCAAACTTATTGGAAGGCAAGGAAGAATTTTTTCAGCATTATCTGCTAGTAGAGTTAAAGGTATGGGAATTGGTATTGCTTTTGCATTTATCTTAATAGTACTTCTTCCTTATATTGCTAAATTATGTGGATTATAGAGGTGTTTAATTATGTCTGAAGAAGAAACAACACCAAGTGTAATGGTCGATCCAGAAGAATATAATAAAGCAATGGAAAAATTAGATGATGTTGAAGAAAAAGTTGAATTTGCTTTAGGTGAATATTCTCAACGTTTAGGCCAACAAACAGGTAGAGATATTGGTATATTATACGGAATGATAATAGGTCTTTTAGTAATGATAGTATTTATTAAATACAATCTTGCAGCTGTAATGACCTCAATATTATCAGGATTAATTTAAGATTGGAGGTTAATTAAATGTTTAGGTTTGATAAAGAACAAACTGTTGTGGATGTTGCAGGTGTAAAATGTGGAGGACAACCTGGTGAATATCCAACAGTTCTCTGTGGAACTATCTTTTATGGTGGACACAAAATTATTAGTGATGAAAAAGCAGGTGTCTTTGATCATGATGCTGCTGAAGGATTAATTAGAGAAATGGAAGAAATGTCTGATGTTACAGGAAACCCTTGTATTATTCAAACTTTTGGAGCAACTCCAGAAGCTATGGTAAGTTACTTAGAATTTGTAGTTGATGTTTCTGATAAACCATTTTTAATAGATTCAACTGGTGCAGATGCAAAAATGGCTGGTGTAGATTACTGTCAAGAACAAGGTATTTGTGATAGGGTTATTTACAACTCTTTAAACATGTCTTGTGAAGCTGACGAAGTTGCAAAAGTCAAAGAATCTGATATTGAAGCTTCAATTGTTTTAGGTTTCAACCCTATGCAATCTGGAGTAGAAGGTAAAATTGATATTTGGGATAATGGTGGATCTGCAGTAGATGAAGGTATTATTCCTATGGCTGAAGATTGTGGAATTACTAAATTCTTTATGGATGTAGCTATCACTCCTTTAGGACAAGGTGGAGGACCTGCATTAAGAACTACCTTTGCAGAAAAATCTAAATGGGGTTACCCTGTAGGTTCTGGTATTCACAACGTACCTTCTGCTTGGGATTGGTTAAAAACATGGAAAAAAGAACATAAAGATGCATGGTCTGTATGTGATATAGGTTCTGATTTAATGCAAGTAGCTGCTGGTGGAGACTTCTGTTTATACGGTCCTATTGAAAACTCTTCAAAAGTTTTCCCTGCTGTTGCTATGGCTGATTGTTTCATGGCTGAAGCTGCTAAAGATATTGGAACTGAACCTGTAGAAGGTCACCCATTCAATAAATTAGTATAAGTATATTTTAAGTTAGATGATTATTCATCTAACTTCTTAAATTTACTTTAGATTATTTCTTATTTTGTTTAATATATTTTATTTCTATTTTCTGTTATTTTCTGTATTTTGCTTGTTTTTACGGTTATTTCTTTTTCTGATTTTATAGTTTTTCCGATTTTGCTCTTATTTTTCTTTTATATTTTTTATAATATTTTGATATTTTTTGTATGAATTTTTCTTATTTTCATATCCTTTAATTTTTTTAATTTTATTTGTGACTTTATCCATATTTTTCTTAATTTTAGATTAATTGCTTTATGTCTTTTCTTTTATTTTAAAATCATTTAAAAAAATTTATATTATTATACTTTTAAATATAATCTTAATTGTTTTTTCAATTAATTTAATTAAAATAATGTGGGGTAAAATAATGTCATTTTTGGATAATCTTTTTCATAGAGGGCCTAAACCAATAATTGCACATAGTCAGCCTAAAGATTTGGATATGTTAAAAGCAAGTACTAATAGACCTCAAGATCCAGGATTTAAAACTCATCAAGATGTTTATTTTGTTACTGCTTCTGTTGAACTTGGTAATACTACTACAAAATGTATTTTAACTGCAACTAATTTAAATAATAGTCATTGTTATTTATTAAATAAAACTGTTAAAATGACTAGGGATATTAGACCACCTAAACCAAATGAAGAAGTTTTTGGTAAAACTGTTTGGGGTATTGAATTATCAAAAGAAGCTGTTGCTGAAATGATTAAGGATACTGTTTTAGAATCTCTTAAAAAAGCAAATGTTGATAAAGATAAAGATCTTGATTTTGTAGTAAGATCTACTGGAGTAACTGCTGGTTTTGCTACTGCTGAAGAAGCAGGTAAATTAGTTATTGCTCTTGCTGATGGATGTTTAGATGCAGGTATTCCTCCTAGAAAAATGTCTCCAGCTATGAGTCCTCAACAATTACCTGAAAGACTTAGAAAATATACTTTACTTGATCATGTAACATTTGATGGTGCTGTTGTAAGTGTAGTTCCTCCTAAAGGTAAACAAGCTACTGCAAATGAAATGGAAGGTGAATTAGTTACTGCTGGTATTAAATTAGGTGCTAAATGGACTGATGTTGATTATAGAAATCCATGTGTATCTCTTGATTTTGGTTCAACATTGGCAGGTCGTGTTGTAAATGATAATAGACCTTATGCTAATACTGTAGGTAATTTTTTAGGTCTTGCTGGTGTTGTTTCTGATTCTCTTGCTAGGGGTACTGATAAAGTTGATAAAAATAATGGTGCTGCATTAGACTTATATAATCCTAAATTAAATAAAAAAGGAGATAAGAAAAAAGCACAAGCTAATGCTCAAAAAGTACATAAATATATTGATATCCGTAAGGTACCATTAGGAGTTACAAGATTTGGTACAGTTCCTATTGATCCAGAAGCTGCAGAAGCTGCAGGTACAACATTAATTGGTTGTGATGTTGGTGAAAATGGTGATAAACTTCCTGATTTAATGGATATAGGTAATGAAATATATGAAAATGATGGTTTACCAACACTTTTAGCTACTATGGATTATGTATCTGCAAATATTGTTTATCGTGCACTTGATGTTGCATTTGATGAGAATATTATAATTGAAGGTTCTGTTTTAGGTATTACTGGTAGGGCAGGTATTACTGGACGTAAACCAGAACTTATATTAGAATATTCTCAAGATAAATTTAATGACACTGTATTTGTTGAAGATGGATTAGCATTAGGTTCTGCAATTATGGCTCGTTGTATGAATTCAATGGGTACTCAAAACAATCCTATTGGTGGTCATCAAGGTGGTAAATGTATTCTTGGTAAAAGGATGAAGCTTCAAAATAAAAATAGGTAATATTTTTTTTAGATGGTAAAAGGATATTTCAAGTATTATCCTTTACTTTTTTTAATTTTTAGTGATTTTATGATTATTGCTCTTATAATGGCAGGAGGTTTAGGTACTAGATTAAATTCTAATATTGAAAAACCTCTTTTTAAATTTAATAATAAACATTTAATTGATTATGTTTTAGAAAATATTTCTTTATCTGACTTAATCGATAAAATTGTTGTTGCAGTAAGTTCTAATACACTTAATACTAAAAACTATTTAATTAATAATCATTTTGCTTGTTTTAATAATTCTTTTAATGATTATGATAAGTTTTATTTAAACACTCCAGGTAAAGGATATCTTAATGATTTATCTTATATTTTATCTATTTTTGAAAAAATCTCTAAAAATAATATTATTTTAATAATAAATGCAGATTTACCTTTTATTAAGTCTGATATTATTGATTATGTTATAGCTAAATATTTAGAATTTGATAAACCTAGTTTGTCAGTTCAAATTCCTGTTGAAGTTTATAAAAAATATAATGTTTCATATAATAATTATGAATTTAATGGCTTTGTTCCATCTGGTCTTAATATTTTAAAAAGTGAAAATTCTATTCAGGAACAAACTGATTTAATAATGGATGATATAAGATTAGCTTTTAATTTAAATTCTATTGATGATGTAGATATAGCATACAAAATTATGGATTATTTAATTTAATTTTATTTTTCTATAATTTTTATCTTATAATTTAGTATTTTATTTTAGTTCTTTTATTTTATTTAATTAATACTTTTTTTTAATTAATTATTTATTGAAAGTATTTTGGGTTTAATTTAAATATTATAAAATTAATAATATTAACTATTATTATAATTTATTCATTAACGGTGTAATCATGGAAAATAAAAAAAATATTCAAAAAAGAGAAGAAAAATTATGGAGTGAAGTTAAGAATTATCAGGTAGCAACTAATAATGCTCGTATTCTTGGTGTTCTTGATGAACTTATTATTAATGATAAAACCGGTAAAATTGTAGATATTGCTATTAAAGTTCAAGAAGATCGTAATATCCATGTTAAAGGAGCTAAAAGGAATGGTGACTTATTACTTGTTCCTTTCTCAAGAGTAGAAAAAGTTGGAGAATTTATTATTGTAACTGAATAAATTTTCTCATTTTATTTTATTTGTTTTATTAATTAATTATCGTTTTTTATTTAATATTTTATAGTTTTAACTTCTTTTTTTTGATTTATTATTAAATAAATTCTTTTTTTAAATAATCTTATTTTTGTTTTTAAGTTTTTTTACTTAATTTCTTTTTATATTTTACTTAAAACAATGTTATATTTTGATTTTTTATAATTTCATATATTATACATACTTTTTTACTATTTTTAATTAATTTGCTTAAAATATAACAATTGTTTATTTTTTCACTGTTATATTTTTTATTTTCATACTATTTTCTCGTTTTTATCATAAACTTTTTATTTAATAAAAAATAAGGTTAATATGTAAAATATAACACTATTTATATTTTTTATGAATTTTGTTTTATTCTATTAATAATATATGGTGATAAATATGTTACTTGAAATTCACAATTTAGCTGTTGAAGTTGAAGGTAAACAAGTATTAAAAAATGTTAATCTTTCTATAGCCGAAGGTGAAACTCACGTACTTTTAGGACCTAATGGGGCAGGTAAAAGTACTTTATTCATGACTATATTAGGATTCCCAAAGTATCATGTTACTAATGGTTCAATTATTTTCAAAGGTAAAGATATAACTAATTTATCTACTGCTGAAAGAGTTAAATTAGGTATGGGTGTAAGTTTTCAGAATCCTCCTGCAATTAGGGGAATCTCTGTTGAAAATTTATTGAAATATGAATCTGGTCAAAATGAAGAAGATGAGTTAAACCCAAGAATGAAATCTTTAGCTGATAAACTTAAATTTAATGATGATTTTTTAAAAAGAGATGTTAATTTAGGATTTTCTGGTGGGGAAGTTAAAAGATCAGAAGTTCTTCAACTTTTAGCTCAAAGGCCTGATTTTACTATGTTTGATGAACCGGATTCTGGTGTTGATATTGAAAATGTTGAACTTATTGCTGAAGAATTAAATGTTATTTTAGATAAACAGAAAAAAATTAGTGAACGTAAACGCGCTGGTTTATTGATTACTCACTTAGGATATATTTTAAATTTTGTAAAAGCAGATAAAGCTCACATTTTAATGAATGGTGAAATTGCTTGTTCAGGTAATCCTGATGAAATTTTAAATGATGTTCGTGAAAATGGATTTAAAGGATGTGTTAATTGTGCGCAATGTACTCAATGATGCTGAAAAAGCTAAAAATAAAAAAGCTCCTTTAGGAACAGATATTACTATTGAAAATTATTCTAAAGAAGATATTTCTGTTTATGATGTTATTGATGATTTAGATGATTTATCTAAAAAAGATAAAGATACTCTTATTTCTGTAGGTGTTGATTCAGAAGAAAAACAAAGAAGTGGAAGTTTTGTTCAATTTGATCAAAGTAATATATTTGCTAATACTTTATCTGATAATATTGAGGTTATGAATACAGGTGTTGCAAAAGATAAATATCCTTGGTTAAAAGATTATCTTTGGAATGCTGTAAAACCTGATCAAGATAAATATACTGCAGAAACTGCATTAAGAGAAGAAAAAGAAGATGTTTATAGTGGTTATTTCATAAGATCTAAACCTAATACAAAAGAAGTTTTTCCAGTACAAGCATGTATGTTTATTGCTGATAAAGATATTATGCAAACAGCACATAATATTATTATTGCTGAAGAAAATTCAGAATTACACTTAATCACTGGTTGTGCTACTGGTAGTGATATATCTTCTGCACTTCATGTAGGTGTAAGTGAATTATATCTTAAACCTGGTTCTAAAATTACTTTTACTATGGTTCACAATTGGGCTGAACAAGTTGAAGTACGTCCTAGAACTGGTATTAAATTAGCAGATAATACTACTTTCATTAATAATTATATTTTAACTAGTCCTGTTCAATGTGTACAATCTTATCCTACTGCATATTGTGAAGGTAAAAACTCACGTGCACTTTTCCAAAGTGTTTTATCTGGTCAAAAAACTTCAAATATTGATGTTGGATCACGTGCTATTCTTAATCATGAAAGTAGTTCTGCTGAAGTTCTTTCACGTTCTGTTGCAAATGATGAATCTAAAATTTATGCAAGAGGAGATTTAGTAGGTAATGTTCCTAATGTTAAAGGACATCTTGAATGTAATGGATTAGTATTATCTGATGAATCTTCAATTTATGCTGTTCCAATCCTTGAAGCTAATTCTTCTGGGCTTGAATTATCTCACGAAGCTGCAGTTGGTAAAATTGATGAAGATGAAATTTACTATTTAACTTCTCGTGGATTCAGTGAAGAAGAAGCAGCAGCTATGATTGTTAGAGGATTTTTAAATATGGATATTACTGGTTTACCTCCAGCTCTTGCTGAAAGTACTAAAAAAATGATTGATATGAGTGTTAAAGGAATGTAATTTTTTCCTTTATCCTTTTTTAATTTAAAGTCAGTATTTTCTTAGATTTTTATACTATTTTTTTAGATTTTTTATATTTTTTTAAAATTAGTCTATTTTTTTAATTTATTTTTGATAATTTTTTAGTAAATATTTAACAGCATTTTATAATAAGTATTATTTTATTATTCGTAATTATTAAAACATATTTTCTATATTTGTTTATTTTTTCAATGAAATTTCTGTATTTATTGTTATTTTTTAAAATATTTAGACATTTTTATTGTATAATTTAATATTTTAACTAAAAATTTTTTAGTTTAACAATTTCTTAATTTCATTTATTTTATTTAAAGCTTTCGGTTTTATTTTCCAAGTAAGCTTTATATTTAATTTTAAAGTAATATTGTATTAGTATATTAATGTTATGCTGAGCTAGCTCATTGAGGTACAATATTTATCAATGAAAAATATTTTATTCAAAATATATTTTGTTGATTAAAACGTTTTAAAAAAAGAGAAAGGTAAAAATTTTGGAAAATATTTCCATATTTTTTTTAAAAAAAATTTTGAATAGTAGAGGAGGTTAACTCTATGGCAGATGATATAAAAATTGTAATGTTTTGTTGCAACTGGTGTTCCTATGGTGGAGCAGATACTGCAGGTACTGCTAGGATGCAATACCCACCTAACATTAGGGTTATTCGTGTAATGTGTTCCGGTAGAATTGATCCACAATTCATCTTAAAAGCATTTAGAGAAGGTGCTGATGGTGTACTTGTAACTGGTTGTCACATGGGTGATTGTCACTACGATGCAGGAAATTATAAATTAGATAGAAGAATGAGAATTGTCTACAAATTAATTGAAGATTTAGGTATTGATAAAAGAAGATTATACCACGATTGGATTTCCGCATCTGAAGGTGAAAAATTCGCAAATACTGTTAGAATGATGGTTGCTAGAGTTAAAGATTTAGGACCTTCACCTTTAAAAGAACAAATTCAAGCTTAATTTAGTGGAGGATATATAATGGCAGAAGAAAAAGCAAAAATTGGAACTATGTGGTTAGGTGGATGTTCAGGTTGTCACTTAGCTGTTGCTGATTTCCATGAAACATTAATAGATGTTTTAAAATTAGCTGATTTCGAATTTATTCCAGTTTTAATGGATACTAAATATGATGAAGTACCTGATTTAGATGTAATTCTTATTGAAGGTGGAATCAGAAACGATGAAAACAGAGAATTAGCTGAAATGTTAAGAGAAAAAGTTAAATATGTTATCGCTTTCGGTACTTGTGCATGTTATGGAGGTATTCCAGGTCTTGGAAACTTACATACTGTAGAAGATTTAGAAGAAGAAGCTTACATTAATTCTGTTTCTACTGTTAACCCAGAAGGTATCATTCCTAATGAAGATGTACCTCAATTAGAAAACAGAGTAAGACCTTTAAGTGAAGCTATTGATATTGATATGATGCTTCCAGGTTGCCCACCAAGATCAGATGTTATTGCTAATGCAATTATCACTTTACTCAATGGTGAAACAGTTGAATTACCTACTACAAACTTATGTGAAGTTTGTCCTAGAGAAAAACCACCTGAAGGTTTAGCTATGGACTTCATTAAAAGACAATTTGAAGTCGGAAAACCTGAAGATGATTTATGTTTAATTGCACAAGGTTTAGTATGTTTAGGTCCTGCTACAGTTTCATTATGTGGTGCAGAATGTCCTGAAGTTGCAATCCCATGTAGAGGATGTTACGGACCAACTGCAAAAATTAAAGATGCAGGTGCTAAAATGATTTCTGCTATTGCTTCAGATTACGGTGTAGAAGAAGATAAAACTGTTGATCCTGAAGAAGTAGCTAGCCAATTAGATGATATTGTTGGTACATTTTATACTTATACTTTACCAGCTGCTTTAATCCCAATGAAAATGCAAAATGGAGGAAATTAGAATGGCAAAACTAACTATGGAACCTGTAACTCGTATTGAAGGTCACGCAAAAATTACTGTTCAGTTAGATGATGCAGGAAATGTTCAAGAAACCAGATTACATGTTATGGAATTCAGAGGATTTGAAAAATTCTTACAAGGTAGACCTGCAGAAGAATTACCACGTTTAGTTCCAAGAATTTGTGGTATCTGTGATGTTCAACACCACTTAGCAGCAGCTAAAGCTGTTGATCAAATCTACGGATTTGGTGATGAAATTTTACCTACTGCTTACAGAATGAGAGAAATTATGAACTGGGGTTCATTTATGCACTCCCATGCACTTCATTTCTACTTCTTAGCAGCTCCAGATTTAATTATTCCTAATGGAACTAGAAAAACAAGAAATGTCTTCCAAATTATTAAAGATCAACCAGATATTGCTTTACAAGCTATTGAAATCAGAAGAAATGGTTTAGATATTGTTAAAGCTATTGGTGGTCGTCCAATTCACCCAGTATCTTCCACTCCTGGAGGAATTTCCACTGAATTAACCGAAGACAAACAAAAAGAATTAAAACAAAAAGCTGAAAGAAACATTGAATTAGCTCAAAACACTTTAGATTTAGCTATTCCTATTTTCGAAGATAAAATAGATCTTGTTAATGATTTAGGTTACTTCGGAGATACTCGTCACTGTGGTTTAGTAAACGATGGTAAATGGGATGTTTATAATGGTAATGTAAGAATTAAAAGTAAAGATGGTTCTAAAATTGAATATGAATATAACAATTTAGAATACCAAGACATTGTTGCAGAACATGTTAAACCTTACTCCTGGTTAAAATTCCCATACATTAAAGAATTAGGATACCCTGAAGGTATTTACAGAGTAGCTCCTTTATCCAGGATTAATGTTTGTGATTCCATGCCTGATGAAGCTCCTCTTGCTCAAGAAAGATTAAATGAATTCCGTGAAAAATTCGGATACGCACAACAACCTATGTTATTCCATTGGGCTAGATTAATCGAAATCTTAGCTTCTGCTGAATGTGCAGCTAATGCATTAGATGAAGATTTATCTGGTAAAAAATTCCCAGATTCTCTTGAAAGAACTGCTGGTGAAGGTGCAGGTATTGTAGAAGCTCCTCGTGGAACTTTAATCCACCATTATAAAACTGATGATAATGGTTTAGTAACTAAAGCAAACCTCATTGTTGCAACTATTCAAAACAATCCTGCTATGGAAATGGGTATTGATCAAGTAGCTAAAAAATACATCAAACCTGGTGTAGAAGTAGATGATAAAATCTTCAACTTAATGGAAATGGTTATCAGAGCATACGATCCATGTTTATCTTGTGCTACTCATACTATGGACAGTCAAATGAGACTTTCTACTTTAGAAGTTATTGATAGTGACGGAAACTTAGTTAAAAAAATCTAGAGGTGTGATATATGATAGTAGTCAACCAAGACGACTGCATCAAATGTGGAGCTTGTGAAGGTATATGTCCTTCATCTGCTATTGAAGTAGGTGAAAAACAAATTATCTTCTGTGATACATGTGGTGGAGAACCTAAATGTGCTGAAGTTTGTCCTAATGGTGCACTTACAGTCGATGAAGTAGCTGTTGATGATGAAGGTAATACACAAGTCAGATTATCATATAACCCAGTCCTCTGTGATCAATGTGGTGGAGAACCTAAATGTGTTGATGTTTGTCCACCGAAAACACTTGAATTAAATAGTGATTCTAAAATACCTATTGATGGATTCTGTGTAATGTGTAGACAATGTGTAGATATCTGTCCTGTAGGTGTTATAGGTATACCTGGAGTTAAAGAACCTGCTGTAAGGGAACTTAATATTAGCGGTCCTATTTTCATCCAAGATTGTGTTGGATGTGGAACTTGTGTTCCTGAATGTCCTGCTGATGCTATTACTTTATCTGCAGTTGGTGAATCAATTTCTATTGATGAAACTAAATGTATTAAATGTGGAGTTTGTTCTCAAACTTGTCCTTGGAATGCAGTATTTATTTCTGAAAATAAACCTGTTAAACGTTCTAAAACTATCAAATCATTTACACTTGATGAATCTGTATGTATCGGATGTAATACTTGTGTAGAAACATGTCCTGGGGATTTCATTGAAGCTAAAGGTGCTTCTTTAACTGTAAAACTTCCTCAATCTTGTGCTGCTTGTAGTTTATGTGAACAACTCTGTCCTGTTGATGCAATTAGCTTAGAAGTTGAATTCGGTGAAGCAACTCCTGCTGATTCTTTAGGTATTTCCAGAGATGTTGAAAAATGTGATTTCACTGGTGCATGTGCTATTGCTTGTCCTACTGAAGCTATTAGGGTTGTCAGTAAAATGGGTATGAAATTACCTGAACAAGTTGAAAGTGATGAAGAACCTTCATTTGTTATGTGTGCTAGATGTGGTGCTTGTGCTGCAGCTTGTCCTAATGGTGCTTTAACTTTAGATGAGTTTGAAGTAACTATTGATGGAGAATCTGTATTAAGAAACAGGATTCAAGCTAACCCATCTAAATGTGAACAATGTGGAACTTGTGTTGAAGCTTGTCCTTACGATATGTTGAAATTAAAATCTGAAGGTAATTTACCTGTTGTTGGATTCTGTACCCTTTGTGGTCAATGTATCGAAGCTTGTCCTAGAGACGCAGTTTGTTTAAAATAGATTAATAATTAGATGATTTTTTCATCTATTATTTTTTTATTTTCTATTATATTGTCTATTTTTGTTTATTTGATTATTTTTTGTAATTTATGCTTTAATTTTTCTTTTTTTTTAAAAAATAGTTTTTTATTTAGTTAATTTAAGCATTTATTTTTTAAAATTAGTTTTTATATTTTTTTATTAAATTTATTATTTATTTAAAAT
>NZ_MRCT01000045.1 GCF_002208625.1 Methanobrevibacter sp. 87.7 | reverse complement strand
TCATAAAATATTTTTAATTTTAAAATTGATTTTTATTTAATAAAAATATGATATTTTATCTATTTTAGTTTAAAATCGTAATTATCTTGTTATTTTAATAATTTAATTATTATAATTTTTAATCAGTTTTTAAAATCCGTTTAAAAACTTATTATTCTATTATTATTTATATAGTAAAGTTTTAAATAATATAAGAAATAATATTATTATTAACTTAATTTATTAAGATTATTTTTTTTTAAATCTTTTTTCAATATATTTTGGAGAAATTATTATGATTGTTAAAGATTGGTGTGTTTACTGTGGTGAATGTGCTGGAGTATGTCCAAGAAACTTAATCACAGTCAGAGAAACAAATTTAGAATTTAAAACTGATGAGTGTAAAGAATGTAGTACATGTGTTGCAGCATGTCCTATAAATGCATTAGAACAAGAATAGGTGTATATTATGATTGAAACAGATGTATTAGTAGTTGGAGCAGGACCTGCTGGTTCTACAGCAGCAAAACATGCAGCGTTAGGTGGGGCAAAAGTAATATTAATAGATAAAAAATCTGAAATTGGAGCTCCTAAAAGATGTGCAGAAGGTGTTTCTAAAAAAGGTCTTAAAAAATTAGGTGTAGAACCTAATCCTAGATTTATTGCTAAAGAATTAGATGGAGTAAGACTTGTTGCACCTGATAATACTAGTGTGTGGATGACTTCTGATGAAATTGAACTTCCAGAAGCAGGTTATATTTTAGAAAGGAAAGTCTTTGATAAATTTATGGCTATGGATGCAGCTAGAGCTGGTGCAGAAATTAAAATTAAAACTTTAGCTAAAAAAGTCATTAAATCTGAAGATTCATTTATTGTTACTTGTGAAAGATTTGGAGAAGAAATAGATATTAAAGCACATATTGTAATTGCAGCAGATGGTCCTGAATCTCATGTTGGTAGATGGGCAGGTTTAAAAACGGCTACAAAAGCAGTTCATATGGAATCTGGTTTCCAATATGAAATGTGTAATTTACACTTTGAAAGACCTGGAGTTATTGAATTCTACTTTGGTTCTTGTGCTCCTGGAGGATATGTATGGGTTTTCCCTAAAGGAGATGACATTGCAAATGTTGGTTTAGCAATTCTTACTCCTACTGCAGAAAAACTTAATCCAGGTAAAACTGCTAAAGAATATTTAGATGATTGGATTGCAAAAAGTCCTATTACTAAAGATGCACAAGCTGTTGAAATGAATGTAGGTGGAGATCCTGTTGGTGGTATGCCTAAAAAAATTTATGATGATAATATAATGGTTTGTGGAGATGCAGCTGGACAAGTTAATCCTTTAACTGGTGGAGGAATTATTAGTGGTATGACTGGTGGTATGTATGCTGGTCAAGTAGCAGCTGAAGCTATTAAAGAAGGAGATTATTCTGCTAAATTCCTTAAAAAATATGATAAATTAGTAAGGGATGATATTGGAGAAGAAATTAAAAAATATGCTGTTGTTCAAAATTATATGCTTGATTTAAATGATGAAGATCTTAATAAAATCGCTGATGCATTTAAAGATATGGATTTCACTAAAGTTTCTACAACTCAACTTGTAAAAGCTTTAATTAAAGTCTCTCCTTCAGCAGCTTTAAAAATAGGTAGATACTTCTTATAATCTACTTTTTTCTTTTTTTATTTTATTATTTTGGTGTTTTTTAGTCTTTTTTGTTATTTTTTTACTGTTTTTTTTAGTTTTTTAGTTTCTTTTTTGTTATTTTTCAGTGTTTTTTAGTTTTTTAGTCTCTTTTTTAGTTTAGTTTTTTTTTATTATGTGATTTTATTAATTATTATTTATTTTAAATCTATTTTTAAGTCTTTTAATTTAGTATATTATTTTTTTATATTTTTTCATAATATTTTTTTATTTTTATATATTATTTTTAAAATTTCTTTCTTTAATGAAACAATTAAATATTTATTTAAATATATAATTTATTATTATAGAAATTAAATTTTTATTTTAATATAATTTATTTTAATGAGTGATATAATGATTTTAATAACTGGTGGAGCAGGATATATTGGTTCACATGTAAATAAAGCTTTAAATAAAACAGGATATGAAACTATTGTTCTTGATAATTTAGTTAAAGGATTTCAAGATTTTGTTAAATGGGGAACATTTATAGAAGGTGATTATGGTGATAAAGAACTTTTAGATGAAATCTTTGAAACATATGATATTGATGCTGTAATGCATTTTGGTGCTTATATTTCCGTTTCAGAATCTGTAAAATATCCAGAAGTTTATATGAAAAACAATTATGAGAATACTTTAACTTTAATTCAATCAATGGAAGAACATAATATTGATAAATTAATATTTTCATCTACAGCTGCAGTATATGGTACTCCTGAAATTATACCTATTAAAGAAACAAGTCCTTTAGAACCAATTAATCCATATGGTAAATCTAAACTTCTTGTTGAAGAAGCTCTTAAAAAACAAGATAAAATTAAATATGTTATATTTAGATATTTTAATGCTTGTGGTGATGATCCTGATTGTGAAATTGGTGAATTACATGAACCTGAAACACATTTAATTCCTTTAATTCTTGATGCTGCATTAGGTAGAAGAAGTAGTATATCTATATTTGGTGATGATTATCCAACACCTGATGGAACTTGTATACGTGATTATATTCATGTAAATGATATTGCTCAAGCACATATTGAAGGATTAAAATATCTTGAAGATGGTAATGAGTCTAATGTATTTAATATTGGAAATGGTAAAGGATTTTCAGTAAAAGAAATAGTAGATGTTGTTAAAAAAGTTACTGGTGTTGATTTCCCAGTAAATATTGAAGGTCGCCGTCCAGGTGATCCTGCAGAACTTATTGCTGATTCAAGTAAAATCCAAGAAGTTTTAGGATGGTCTCCAGAATATGCTAAAATTGAAGATATTATTGAAACTGCTTGGAATTGGCATAAGAAATTAAATAGTGATTAATTGTTTTTTTAATAAATTAATTAGAATTTATGATTTTTTCATTATTTCTGACTAATATTATTAAGTTAAAGTATATTCTATAATTCATTTTTAGGTAGGTAATAAAATGAGAAGAGGTAATAACACTAAAGTTTATAGAAAACATATACATAAAGAAGATGATGATTATTGGAATAAAAATCTTCATGAAGAAGCTAAAAAATCTAATCAAAAATATTCAAAGAAAAAATCTAAATCTAATTTAAATAAACGTTCAAATAATAATTATGATAAACAAATTAACGAAGATTATAATAATTATACTGAAGAAGAATTAAGTAAAGACATTCTAAAAGATTTATCTGAAGATAATAATCAGAATTATCAAAATTATGATAATGAAAAATATTATGATAATGAGAATTATGAAGATATAAATAGAATAAATTATGATTCTAATAATATTTATTCTGATTATGATGATTTAGATAAAAATTATAATAAACCTAATTATGATGATTTAAATAGAAATTCTTATAATGAGTCTAATTATGATGATTATAATAATAATCAAGAAGATTCTAAATATCAAGATGATTCTATAAATGAATTTAAACCAATATTTTTTAAAGAAGAAAATTTAAACCCTCAAGAAGTAAATCATGTAGATATTAATTTATTAAATCAAGATAAATTAAATAAATTAAATAATTTAAAAAATAAGAAAGCATTTTCTGATATTATAGATTTAAGAATTATTGTAAATAATAGTCAAAATGCAGAATATTTAAATTTAATATGTAAAAATATTGATTTTTCACAATTTAATATTAATTTATCTGCAATTATTCAAACAGATAATTTAAATATTGCTAAAATTGCTTCTTTTGGTGCAGATATAATTATTATTGCTGAAGGTGAAGATAAAAAATTATATAATCAATTTTATAATGAATTAAAAACTGATGATAATTATATAGAAGCATTTTCAATTTTAGATAATAATGTTAATATAAAATATCTTGAATCAAAACTTAATAAGACAATTATTAAAGTTGGTTTAAATTCTATATTAAATATTAATCATTTTAAATCAATAAAAAATGATTTAGATTTATTAAATATTCATTATGATGAAATTAAATCTGTTAATGATAAATTAAAATCTGAAAATCTTGAACTTAATAATAAATTATCTAAATTAGAATCAGATAATGATAAATTAAATTCAGATATTAATAATTTACAAAAAATTAATGATGAATTAAAATCAGAAATTGCAGATTTTAAAACAAGATACTCTAATATTCATACTAAAAAAATATTAGAAATATTTTCACTTTCACAGTTATGGTCTGATACATTTAATGAAGATCTTAATGATGAAGAAAAAATAGTTATTGCAACTAATGAATTTAAACCTGAAAATATTATAATTGGTCAAGGATTTATTGGTGCACGTTCAGTTGATGAAGCTATTGATTGGTTAAGAGTTGTAAGAACTGCACTTATATTTGTTAATTTACGTAATAATTAATTTTCTTTATTTTTTTAGTAATTATCTTAGATAATATTCTTTGAATATTATTTAAATTTTCTTTTCTTACTTAATTATTTTTGTATTAATTTACTAAATATTTTTTTATTTAATTATTTTTTATATTAGTTTATTAGCTATTTTTTTTATTTATTATAATTTCCATAAATAACCTTTTTTGAAGATATTTATTTTTTTCTATTTTTATTTTAATTTATATCTATTTATTTTAAGAATTTTAAATTAATTTTATTTTTTTAATTCAATTCTGAATTTTTTATAATTTATATTAAATTAGGTTATTTCATTGTAAGCTATTTAAAGTAATCAAAATCTATATATTATAAAATTTATATAAATTTATACAATATTATTTAAAACTTTTTAATAATTTTTTTTAAAATGGAGAATACAATGAAGGATAAATGTGGTATTGTAGGAATTTACTCTAAAGATTCCTCTAAAGAAGTAGCTCCTTCTATATATTATGCTTTATATGCATTACAACATAGGGGACAAGAATCTGCAGGTATTGCTACATATAATAATGTTAATGGTATTAATTATTATTGTGGAATGGGGCTTGTAGCAGATGTATTTAAAAATTATGAAATTCAAAAATTAGATGGTAATGTAGGTATTGGTCATGTAAGATATTCAACTACTGGTCAATCAAAACTTGAAAACTCACAACCTTTTGTAACTGATTTTGAAGGTGGATATATTGCAATGGCTCATAATGGGGATATTGTTAATTCAAAACAATTGAGAATGCAATTAGAAAGAAAAGGTTATGAATTTAATTCTGATACTGATAGTGAAGTATTATGTTACCTTATTAAAGAAGTACATTCTAATTCTAATGATATGATTGATACTTTTGAAAAAATTTCCCGTATGATTATTGGTTCATATTCTCTTGTAATTTTAATTAATGATGAACTTTATGTAGTACGTGATCCAAAAGGTATGAAACCTCTTGTTATTGCTAAAAAAAATGATATGTTTATTGCAGCATCTGAAACAGTTGCATTTGATGTTTTAAGTGCAGATTTTATTAGGGATTTAGAACCTGGTGAAATTATTTCTGTTGTTGATGGTGAAGTTTCAAGTCATATTTTAGAGGTTGCAAGTGAAACTCAAAATGCAAGATGTATGTTTGAGTATGTTTACTTTGCAAGACCGGATAGTGTTATTGATAAACAATCTGTGTTTGATACAAGATTAAAAATTGGGGAATATTTATATGATGAATTCCCATTTGATGCAGATTTAGTTGTTCCTGTTCCTGATTCAGCTATTCCTGCTGCAATTGGTTATTCTCGTGCATCAGGTATACCTTATGGTGAAGGTTTAATTAAAAATAGATATGTTGGAAGAACATTTATTATGCCAACACAAGAAGAACGTGAAATGGCTGTAAAACTTAAATTAAACCCATTAAAAAGTGGACTTGAAGGTAAAAATAT
This sequence comes from Methanobrevibacter sp. 87.7, assembly GCF_002208625.1. Classification (GTDB taxonomy): domain Archaea; phylum Methanobacteriota; class Methanobacteria; order Methanobacteriales; family Methanobacteriaceae; genus Methanarmilla. The sequence continues at coordinate 6,103 of NZ_MRCT01000045.1, read as the reverse complement.
TGTTTTAGTAGATGATAGTATTGTAAGAGGAACTACTTCTGCTGAATTAATTAATATTTTAAAAGAAGCAGGAGCTAATAAAATTTATTTACTTATTGGTTGTCCTCCTGTTGTTGCTCCTTGTTTCTATGGTGTTGCAATGGCATCTAAAGAAGAACTTATTGCTGCAAATAATACTATAGAAGAAATGAGGGAAAAAATTGGTGCTGATGCATTAGGATATATAAGTATTGATTCTCTTGTTAAAGCAATTGGTATGGATAAAGAAGAATTATGTCTTGGTTGTCTTACTGAGGATTATCCAACTTATTTACCACATGATCTTGAAGTAGAAACTTATTATAAATTTTATTAGATTTATTTAAATTTAATAATTTAATAAAATTTTAATATTTAAATTTTTTATATTTAGTTAATGTTTCTTAAATGATTGTAAATTAGTTTATTTTTAGTTTATATTTTGTTTAATACATTTAATTATTTATAAATTAATAATTAATTTTATTTAATAATTTAAGAAGTTTTTAGCTATTTATTAACTTTTACTATTTTTTTTAATTTTTATAAATTAGGTATGATATTATGGTAGAATTACTTTCACCTGCTGGTGATTTTACATCACTTACAGCAGTTTTAAAAAATGGTGCAGATGCAGTATATATTGGACTTGAAGGAGTAAACATGCGTGTAAATGCTGCTAATTTTAATCTTCAAGATGTTAAGAAAGCATCAGATATTACACATGATTATAATTCTAAATTATATCTTTGTACTAATACAATAATGAAAGATAAGGATATTGTAAGATTAAATAAACAATTACCTAAACTAGCAGATGCTGATGTTGATGGACTTATATTATCTGATATTGGTTTAATAGAAACTGTTGCAGATTATGGTATAGAACCACATATTAGTGTTCAAGAAAATATTTCTAATTCTTATGTTTTAAAAACACTTAAAAAATTAGGAGCTACACGAGCTATTTTATCAAGGGAATTATCAATTCCAGAAATTAAAAAGATAGCTAGGAAATCTTCAATTGAAACAGAGGTATTTATTCATGGTGCTATGTGTATGGCGATTTCTGGTAGGTGCTTTTTAAGTTATGGATTGTATGGTAGAAGTGCAAATTGTGGTGATTGTCTACAACCTTGTCGTAAAAATTGGAAATTTAGTTTTGATTTTGAATCTAATGATAAAGTTATTAATAATAGTGATTTAAAAACAGATGAAGAATCATTTATTATTTCTGAAGCATATGATAATTCTTATAGAACTACATTTTTCTCTCCAAAAGATATGGCTATGATTGAACATATTCCTGAATTGATGGATACGGGTGTAGATGCATTTAAAATAGAAGGAAGAGCAAGATCTGCAGATTATTGTGCTACTGCAACAAATGTTTATAGAGAAGCCATAGATTTATATGAAAATGATAAAGAAAATTATAAATATAATCCTCAATGGATGGAAAGATTAAAAGAAGTTTTTAATCGTGGATTTGATACTGGGTTTTATTTTAATACTCCATATGAATTAAGTGAAAATAATAAATCTAAATATATTAAAAAAGATATTGGTAAAGTAATAAATTATTATAATAAACCTAAAGTTGCTGAATTTAAAATCTGGGATGATTTAAATATTGGTGATGAAATAATGATTCAAGGTCCTACAACAGGTTCTGTAAGATATACTGTTGATTCTATGGAAATTGATAATAAAAAAATTAAACATGCACCAAAAGGAGTTAATGTTGGTGTAGCTATTCCTACTAAATTACGTGAAAGTGATTTTGTATATAAGTTAGTAAAACGTGAAGATGAAGAGTTAGAATAGTTTATTATTAAAATATTATGATTTTAATTTAAATTTTTTTAATTTTAAAGTTTTTATTAGAGTATTAAAATAATATAAAATTAAAATATTTTTATTTTTAAATTTCAATTTTATTATTTATTTAAGCATAATATATTATAGGTGAATTATGACAGAAAAAAAGATAGCTATTTATGGTAAAGGTGGAATTGGTAAATCTACTACTGTAGCTAATTTATCTGCAGCATTAAGTTTAGATAATTTAAAAGTTATGGTAATAGGCTGTGATCCTAAAGCAGATACAACAAGAACATTATATGGGTCTAGAATACCAACAATTATACATACTGTTAAAGATAATAGACATCCTAAATTAGAAGATGTTGTATTTACTGGTTTTAATGATGTTTTATGTATTGAAAGTGGAGGACCAGAACCTGGTGTTGGATGTGCAGGAAGAGGTGTTATTGTTGCAATGAAATATCTTGAAAAATTACATGCTTTTTCTGATGATATTGATGTAAGATTCTATGATGTACTTGGAGATGTTGTTTGTGGTGGATTCTCAGTACCTATAAGGAAAGATTATGCTGATGAAGTTTATATAGTTTCATCTGGTGAATATATGTCTCTTTATGCTGCTAATAATATTTGTCGTGGAATAAAAAAACTTAAAGGACGTTTAGGTGGAATTATCTGTAATAAACGTAATGTTGAAAATGAGGAAGAAATTGTAAACACTTTTGCTTCTAAAATAGGTTCTAAAGTAGTTGGAGTTGTAGAAAGAAGTAATCTTATTCAAGATGTTGAACTTGATGCAAAAACTGTTGTTGAAAAATATCCGGATTCTAATGAAACTAAAAATTATAAAAAACTTGCAAGTTCTTTAATTTCTAATGATGATTATTGTATACCAGAACCTATGGGTGATGAAGAGTTTGAATCCTTTTTTAAATCTTTTATTAAAGATTAAGTAATATATTTTAATATAATATATTATTTAATTTAGTTTTTTAATATAATCTATTTTATATAATGTATTTTATTTATTTAGTTTTTTAAAATCATTTAAATTCATATAGTCTGTTTTTATATATTATTTATTTAGTTTTTTAAAATCATTTAAGTTCATATATTCTGTTTTTAAATAGTCATATGCATCTTTAACACTTTTTATTGCATCTTCTTTTTTATTAAAATATATTAAATGTGAATTACAATTACAATCAGAACATCCGAAATCTAGAATTCCATGTCCTTTTGGTGAAATATTATCTGCTAAGTCACATTCAATCCTTTTTTTACTATCTGTAAATAGTATTTCTATTATATTTGCATATTTACTTTTAAGTAAATAATCTATATGCCAATGCATTTTCTTATTATTTGATAAATGTCTTTTAAGTCTTGGTAATAATGAGTTCATAGCAGATCCTATATATACATAATATCCTTTCTTAAGTTTTAGATTATCATATAAACGACCTACTTTTATTTCATCATCATTTGATAAGTTTATAATAAGACAGTATGAACCTTTCATATTTTTCACTTTAATTAAATTTTTAATTTAAGTTAATATCTTATTTTGTTTTGATATTTTAGTTTTTATCTTTTTTGTGAGTTTTTTTATTTTTTAAGTATTTTTTTATAGTATTTTTTTTGTGAGTTTTTTTGTTTTATGAATATTTTTTATCATGGTATATTCAAATTTATATTAATTATATTATTTTTATATTTTAAGAATTATATGGTAAATTTTAATAATTGCTTTAATTAAATATATGCTTATAGAAAACTACTGAATTAGTTTATTCTATCTAATTTAAGGTTTTTTGTATATTTTTTAGATACTATCAAAAATTTTAAATAATGTTTTTTGTATCTAATTTTTTCAATAATTATTTAATGAATAAGGTTTTAGAGGATTTATATTTTTAATATTTTATTAATAGTGTTTTATTAAGTTCTATTTTAAATTATATTTAATTATATAAATTTATTTAAACTATTTAATTTATAATTATTTTTTTGAGGTGTTTTTTTCATGTTAAATAGTTTTTTTAAGTTAGATTCTAATAATACTAGTGTTAGAACTGAATTTATTGCAGGTTTAACTACATTTTTAGCTATGTCTTATATTTTAGGTGTTAACCCTACTATGTTAAGCGAAGGTGGAATGTCTACCTCTGCTGTATTCTTTGCTACAGCACTTGCTTCTGGTGTTTCTTGTATTATTATGGGTCTTGTTTCCAAATATCCTGTAGGACTTGCTCCAGGTATGGGTATGAATGCATTGTTTACTTATACAATTATTATTGCTATGGGTAATCAGTGGAATGTAGCTTTAGCTGCTGTTTTTATTTCAAGTATTATATTTTTAATTATTACTATTTCTGGTTTAAGGGAAACTATTCTCGATGCTATACCTAATGATTTAAGGTTAGCTATTGGTGCTGGTATTGGTTTTTTCCTTGCATTTATTGGATTAAAAGGTGCAGGTATAATTGTATCTAATCCATCAACTATTGTTTCTATGGGTTCATTAACTTCTGCTCCTGCTCTTTTAGCATTTATTGGTATTTTTATTACATTAATTTTATATATTAAAAAAGTACCACTTTCTGTATTTTTAGGTTTAATTATTACTGCTATTATAGGTCTAATTTTTACTTTATGTGGCTTTATAGGTCATGGTATTTTAATGCCTTCAGTTCCAACTCAATGGGTATCTACTAGTTTTGATGTTTCATTATTCGGAGCTTTTGCTAGTGGTTTTAAAGGATTATTCTCAAATATTCCTAATTTAATAATAATTCTTTTCTCATTATTATTTGTTACATTTTTTGATACTACTGGAACTTTAATTCCTTTAGCAAATAAATGTGGTTTTGTTGATGAAGAAACTGGTGATGTTGAAGGTATTGATAAAGCATTTTTAGGTGATGCAATTGGTGGAATTGTTGGTGCTGTTCTTGGTACAAGTACATTAACTGCTTATGTTGAAAGTGCAACAGGTATTTCTTTAGGTGGTAGGACTGGTTTAACTTCAGTTTTTACTGGAATATTCTTTTTAATTTCAATTTTCTTTGCACCTACTATATTATCTTTATTTACTGCTCCAGTTACTGCAGCTGCATTAGTTATTGTTGGTATGATGATTTCTCAATTAAAAGATATTGAATGGGACAGTTTAATGGTTACATCATCTGTTTTCATGACAATTATTATGATGATTTTAACTTACTCTATCTCTTTAGGTATTGCATGGGGATTCATAACTTATGTATTTGCAGGTTTAGCAAATGGTAAAGCTAAAAAATTAGGTTGGTCTGTTTGGATAATGGTTGTAGTATTTGTAATTTACTTATTTGTAATTTATTAAATAAACCATTATTTTTTTATTTTTTGGAGTATTATTTATGGATTTTAAAATAAAAGCAAAAGGACATCCAAATGTAACTGCTATGCATAAATCAACATTTGAAATAACAAAAGATCAAAATCTTACAAAATCTGGAGATTGTATAATTGGTTTAGATATTAATAAATCTATGTTAGATTTTCCAGAGGATTTTAAAAATAAACTTAGAAATTCTGATACAAAGGTTATTGTTAAATTGAAAACTGAAAATGCTTCTTATGAAATTATTGGTTATGGTCATCCAGATTTACCTTTAAATCATCCAACAGATTTAGTTTGTAGAAAAAGTGATTTTGTTTGTTCAAGAACTTTAATGATTAAGGCAAATAAAGCTTCTTCTGATTTAAATAGGGAATTAATTAAAGACCTTGAAGATTCTAAAGATTTATTTGTTGATATTATTTTAGAATGATAATTATATAATTAATTTTTATTTAATAATTTTTTATTAAAATTATTAAATTTTCCACAATATTTATATACTATAACAACTAAACAGTTAGATACTGTTTATTTAATTGTTTTTTTTAAATATGCGGGGATGGTCGAGTGGTCAAAGGCGATAGGTTGAGGGCCTATTGGGTTAGTCCCTTCGCGGGTTCAAGTCCCGTTCCCCGCATTAGATTTTTAATATTTCACTTATTTTTGTATATTTTTATTGTTTTTATCTAGTTTTAGGGTTTTTTTTTAATTATTATTTTTTTAGTTTTTTTCTCGTTTATTCATTGTTTTTTTAGTTTTAATTTTTTCTTGTTTATTTATTGTTTTTATGTGTTTTTTTAATTATTTTATAATTTTTTCTTGTTTTATCATAAATTAATTTATATTTTTAAAATTAGCTATTTATTTGATTTA
>NZ_MRCT01000044.1 GCF_002208625.1 Methanobrevibacter sp. 87.7 | reverse complement strand
TCTCTCTTATTTTAATTTTTTTTTAATATTATTTTCTTAACTCTTTTTTAAAAAAATTTATAAATAATTTTGATTAATAATTATATAATTATTAATTATTTTTTATCATAAAATTTAAAAAGGAGGTTAATTTTATGAATGATTTATCTATTACTGGAATTATATTGTTTATTTTCGGTATTATTATCATAATATTTCCTTATCTTAGTCAAACATTTTTATCATTTGTACTAGGATTGATATTTATTGTTTATGGTGTAATTTCCTTAATAAGGTCTTATGATAATTGGAATTATACTCCAGGACATTCATTAACACGTATTATTGGGGCAATTATTGGTATTATTTTAGGTGTTTGTTTACTTGGTAATATTTATCTTTTCAGTGCATTAGTTGGAATAATATTTTGGATTGTTGGTATTCTTATGATGATTTTTGGAGTTGCAGGAATATATTATAGGGAATATGATCCTTTAAGAGCTTCTTCAATAATAATGCTTATTTTAGGTGTTATTACTGTATTACTTGGTTACTTCTCATTCCTTGATCCATTTTATGTTTCACTTATTTTAGGAATAAGTTTAATTATTGATGGTATTGGATTTATTTCTGCAGGAGAAAGTGCTTATTATTAAGTTCTTTTTTCTTTTTTTTTATTTTAAAAGTAGTTTAATTTTTTAATTCTTAAATTCTTATTTTAAATTAGTTTAATTTTTATTTTAGTTTTTAGTAAAAATAGTTTAGTTTTAAAAATAGTTTATTTATTTTTATTTTTTTAGTAAAAAATAGTTTAATTTTAAAAATAGTTTTTTTTAGTTTTTAGTAAAAAATAGTTTAGTTTTAAAATAGTTTTTTAGTTTTTTAGTAAAAAATAGTTTAATGAGATTTAAAAATTAGATTATTAAATCTAATTATTATAATTCTCAGCAAATTCTTTAATTCTTTTAGATAATTTTTTACCTACTCCATCAATTTTTTGAAGTTCATTTTCTGTAGGTACTCTTAAATCATCACCAAAGGTATCAACTATTTGACGGCCACGTTTTCTTCCAAGACGTTTTACTCCAATAACTAATGGTATTATGTCTTCTTTTACACCATAGTATAATCTTGCTGATAATTTATTTAATTCATTATCATATTTATAGATTCTAAGAATGTTGAATATGTCTTTTGCAAATTTAGTAAGCATTGATGCTTCTATTGCACTACGTCTACATGATGCAGAGTATACATGATATTTATTTTCAATTTCTTCTTCTGTTCTTTCATTTATCCATTCTATAAGAGATACTGTTGTAGCTTCTGGACTTCCTATTTCTGTAGTAAATAATCCAAGTGATGCCATTTTTTCTTTAGTTGGATCTTTACTTTTTCGAGCCATGAAACTAATAAGTGGCATATCTGGTGTTTGTGAAAGTAAATAAATGAATTCTCCAATGTTTATATAATCTTCAACATTATTTGCATATTCTTTTATTTTTACTGCAGTTTCAACAGAGTAATTTGATTTAGCTATTAATTCACCAAGTTCTGTTGTTTTAAAACCTTCTGGTGTTGGTCTTATAAATTTATTACTCATTAAAAATTCAAGGGAACTTTCTATTTCAAATTTTAAACCTTCTTCTGCAAAGAAGCTCATAGATTCATTTGAGGTCATTTGGAATCCATATAATGTTTTCATAAAGAAATCTTTTAATTCATCTTGTGTTTTTGATAGTGATGATGATATTTGTGCTATAATCTGTTTTTGGAAGGCATCTTTATTTTCAACTAATTTAGATGTTGTTGGTTCAATTTCTCCATTAATATATATGTCTTCAAGTTCAACTGCTTCATCACTTGTTTTAGCAAGAAGATAAGAGTATCCTTCATTATCATATAATGGTCTTCCTGCTCTTCCAGACATTTGTTCATAATCAAAAACAGGTATTCTTTGTGAACCATTATTTGTCCAACGAGTATAATCACGAATTATTACAGATTTTGAAGGTAAGTTTACACCATACATTAAACTTGGTGTTGCAACAATCATTAAAATATTTCCAGCTCTAAATTCATCTTCAATAATTTCTTTTTGTTCTGAGAATAAGCCTGCATGGTGGAATACACAACCATTTTTAGCTGCATTTGCAAGATTTATACATGTTGTTGTAGGACGTGATCCTTTACGTTTTGGAACATCAAGTAATTCTTCTGCAACTTTATTAAAATGTTCTCTTTCTTCTTTTGTTATTTTGTTTTTAATTTTACTTGAAACATATTTTGCTAAACTTTCAGTAAAACGTCTTGTTGAAACAAATGTTAATGCTTGAGAATTATCTTTTATTGATTTTTCTATGATTTTAACTACTACATCATTTTTATTTTTAACATTAAACATTTCATTATCAAGTACTTGTTTATTAAGTGGAACTGGCCTATAATCATGTTCTACAACTTTTGCATCTAACCATGTTTTTATATCTTCCATATTTGATAGTGTTGCAGAAAGTGCTATTACTCTCATTGATGGATTTATTAATCTTGCTCTTGTAAGAGCACATTCTATTGTTGGTCCTCTTGATGCTTCTCCTATCATGTGGAATTCATCTACAACTATTGTATCAACTTCTCTTAATGTACTCCATGAGAAACGTGTTATTGCATCAAAACTTTCAAATACCATTACTGAAAGATCTGCATATCTTGGACTTTTACCTACTTTAATTCCAAATTCTTCAAATTTTTTAAATTCTTTTACTTTCTCATTTTGTATTGATACAAGAGGTACTGCATATATTCCTTTACCACCATTAAGAATTGTTTTAAGTAAACCAAGTACTCCTAATACTGTTTTACCACTTGCAGTTGGAATTGCAATAATGTAGTTTGAATCATCGTTAATATATCCACTTTCTATAACTGCTTTTTGTGCTGGATTGAATTCTTTAATATATGGATATGCAGTATTTATAATTTTTTTCATATCTTCATCTAGGCTTTCCATAATAATCCATTCTATTTTTTTAATAATTCTTAGTTTTATTTTTTAATATTTAAAAGATTATACTAAGACCATTTGAAAACTATTAATTTTATAAAGTATTTTTTTATTTTAAGTTTAGATTTTTAATATTTTTTTAGTTTATAAAATATTCTTTTAAGTTTAGCTTCTTTTTTAGTTTTATAATATCTTCTTTTAAAATTAGCTTTTTAATTAAAAATTTATTAAATTATTTTAAAAATTTTAAATTTTTTCTTTTTTAATAACTTCAATATCTGATATTTTTGTATCTGGGTATTGTCCATTTTCATCTTTTTCAACTGCTTTAACCATATCCCAAATTGTAAGTAATGCAAGACTACATCCAGTAATTGCTTCCATTTCAACACCAGTTTGCCCTTTTGAATTTACACTTACTATTGCTTTAATGTATTCTTTTTCTACTTCAAAGTTTACTTCAATACCAGTAATATGTAATGGATGACATAATGGAATCATTTGTGAAGTGTTTTTAACTCCTTGAATACCTGCTATTTGTGCTGTTGTTAATACATTACCTTTTTTAATATCTGAATTTTCTATTTTTTCTATTGTTTCATTTTTAAGGTAGATTTTTCCACTTGCTGTTGCATTTCTTATTTGTTCTGGTTTTGAACCAACTTCTACCATATGTACTCCATTTTCTGTTAAATGTGTAAAATCTTTGCTCATATTACTTACCTCATAATTAATTAAATTAATTATATATTTTTTTATTTATTATTAAATAATTTTTATTATTTTGAATAAGTTTTATATAGTATATTTATCATAATTAATAATGATAAATATAATTTTTTTTAGTATTTTTTTATTAAATATTATAAAATTGTATTTATATTATTTTTAAATTAGGTGATTTTTTTGAAAAAATTAGATGATGTTGTCGTATCAAGGGCAATTATACAAGAATATATGAATGATTTTTTAGATTACACCGATATGGATGTTGCTATTGGTGGTGGAGGTCCATCTGGTGTAGTTGCAGGTTATTATCTTGCAAAAGCAGGATACAAAGTAGCATTATTTGAACGTAAACTCAGTATCGGTGGCGGTATGTGGGGTGGAGGAATGATGTTTAATAAAGTCGTTGTTCAAGAAGATGCTAAAAGAATCCTTGATGAATTTGGAATCAATTCTAAAAAATTCCAAGACAATTATTATACTGTTGATTCAATTGAATGTACCTCTACTTTATGTTCTAAAGCTACTCAAGCAGGACTTAAAATATTTAACTTAATGAGTATTGAAGATTTAATGATAAGAGAAGAAGGAGTAAGAGGAGTAGTATTAAATTGGAGTTCAGTTGAAATGGCAGATTTACATGTAGATCCATTAACTGTTAGAGCAAAAGCAGTAATTGATGCAACAGGTCACCCTACTGAGATTACTAAAATTGTTGAGAATAAATTAGGTGAAAAATTAAATACTGAAACTGGTAAAATTATGGGTGAAAAATCCATGTGGGCAGATCGTGCAGAAGGTAAAATTCTTGATAATGTAACTGAAGTATATCCAGGATTATATGTAACTGGTATGGCTGCTAATGCTGTTCATGGTTCTCAACGTATGGGACCAATCTTTGGTGGAATGTTATTATCTGGTGAAGATGTTGCTAAAAAAGTAATTAAAGACTTAGAAAATAGATAATTTTTTATCTATTTTTTATTGTTTTTATTATATATTGCTTGTTTTCTGTATCTATTTTTATTATAATTTAGCTATTTTTTTTAAAAATTAGTTATTGTATAGTTTTTTTAATCTATTTTTATTGTTTATTTTAGTTTAAAATTAATAGTCTATTTTTAATTTATTTTAATAGTTTTATCTAGTTAAATTCTCTTTTTATAAAATTTATTTTTCTATTTATATTAAATGTAAAAATTAGTTTATTAAAAATATTTTCTAATTTTAAGTATAAAAATAAATAATAATTTATATTTCTTAATACTTATCATTATATAATTGAATATTAATTTATTAGGGGTAGTGAATTAAAATGTTACCAGGACCAGATTTTAATGGTGATGGAAAGGTTGATATTGAAGATGGTATGATTTACGATCTTATTGATGGAGAACCTCGTCGAGAAGAATTAGAAGAAAGAGCAAAAATAGTAAATGAAACATCTAATTATAGAAGACCTCAAAATTATACAAAAGTTAGAAATAAAAATAAAGAAAATAAAAGTACTAGTACTAGTTTAGTTGAATTTGGAAAGTTTATTGTAGGTTTATTAATCTGTGTATTGATTATTGTAGTAACAATTGCTCTTGTTTATTATTTAATAAAATTTCTTTTTTAAATAATTTTTAATTAAAATGAATATTGTAATGTTGATTTAGTTATTTTCCATATTATGTAATTTATAAAAGTATAATTAGTATTATGGGTTTAGTTATTTTCCATATTATGTAATTTATAAAAGTATAATTAGTATTATGGGTTTAGTTATTTTCCATATTAAATAAAATATAATTATTTTAATTCATCATATGGAATTTCAACTTCTGAAAAATCACATGCTCTTGAGCGAGCATTAGATTTAAATTTATTTAATAATTTATTATCTGAGAATATTTTATCAATACCATTACTAATTGATTTAATGTCTTCTGGATTTACAAGAACTCCAACATCATCAGTAATGATTTCTTTAATTCCACCAACATTACTTCCGATAACACTACATCCACATGCAAGTGCTTCAATAAGTACAAGTCCAAAACTTTCTGTATGTGATGGTAAGATTAGTGTATCACAGTTAGGTAATATCTTTTCAACATCTCTTCTTGCACCAGTAAAATAGATATTATCTACATTTTCAGCTAATTTTTTAAGATTATCTTTTTCTGGTCCATCACCAACAATTACTAAATTATAATTTGTTTTAGCTATTTTTTTAGCTTCAATAATACTATTAACATTTTTACGTGGTATTAAGTTACCAACAAAAACAAGTATTGGATAATCATTATTAAGATTATATTCTTCTTTAAGTTCTTTTTTAAAGTCATAATTATTTTCTTGATTAAATTTACTTATATCTACTGAATTTTGATATAATCTTAATTTTTTACTTAATCCATTAACATCTATTTTTAGTATATTATCATAAAGAGCATGACTAACAGCAAGTACAATATCTGCTTTTTTAAGTACTTTTTTTATTATGTGATGTGTGTATGGTTTTTTATTATATAATTCAAATATATCAGATCCATGTGCTGTTACATAGGTTTTGATATTTAATTTTTCTCCAACTTCTACAGCTACAAGTCCTGCAGGTACAAGGTAATGACCATGTATTATGTCAATGTTTTCTTTTTCACATAATTTTTTTAATTCTTTTTTTGCATTGAAGTAAAATCCAAGTCCTCTAAGTCCTGGAATATTCACACCTTTTGTTCCAATTACATGAATTCCATCAATATCTTTAATATCTTTATGAGGGTATGTAATTACATATACAGTATGCCCTCTTTTTACAAGTTCATGTGCAAGTGAATTAATATGAACACCTACTCCTCCAATATGTGGTGGGAATTGACCTACCATAGCTATTTTCATCACATCACCTTTTATTTTAATTAATTTTATTAATTGTTGATTTTTATAAATTACTTAATTTTAAAATATTTATTTGAGTAATTTACTATTTTTAGTAAAAGATTTATTTTAAGTAATTTAGCTTATTTATTAAGTATCTATTTAAGTAATCTTTTATTATAATTTGAATTTAGTATATTTCCTTCCATATCTACTATAATAACATTTAGCTCTATATCAAATCTATCTTTTACTCTTTCTCTTATTGCATCTGCAATACTATTTAAAACTATTATATCTAAATCTTTTTTCTTTAAAATTTCAATAATTTCTTCAGTAGTTTTACATTTATAAACATCTTTAATTGTTTCAGTATCAGCACCACATATTCCTGTATGTGCAGCAAATATTTCACGTCTTCCATCTGCAATTGAATGTTTTGTATTAAATATTCCTCCTGCAAGTTTTACAAGTTTTCCAATATGTCCTACTAATTCTGCTTTTTTAATACCTCTTTTTTCTGCTTCTTCAAAAATAAATCCTACAAAATTAGTCATTTGAATTACTTGATCTGGATTTATATCAAGTATTTTATTTGCTATTTTTTCACCAATATTTCCAGGAACAAATATTAAATCTTTATATCCTTCTTCAATTGCAATATTAAGTGGTATGAGAAGTGAATCTTTATATGCTTTAGTACTCATTGAACGAGCTATTCCTGTTGTACCTAGTACTGATATTCCACCTATAATGCCTATACGTGGATTCATTGTTCTTTTTGCTAATTTTTCACCTTTAGGAATATAAATTGTAACAATAGCTATTTTATTATTTGGAACAATATTTTTTAAATTTTCTTTAATCATTTTACGTGGAACTGGATTTATTGCATATTCTCCAATTGGTATTTGAAGACCTTTTTTAGTAACCTTACCTATTCCACATCCTGCTTTTATTATAACATTATCTTCTTTTGAGATAAGTGGATTATTATAATCAATATTTATTGAATTTTTATCTACAAGTTCTACTTCAGTAATGATTTCAATATTAACAGTTACATCAGGATCATCATATGGATATTTATGTGCTGAAGCTTTTGCTTTATTAGTAGTTATTTTCTTACAAGAATCTAAGAATATATCTAATTTTTCTTGTGGTGTTTTAATTTGAACTATAGCTATTTCTTCATTGTTTAGTAATTTTTTTAAACTAGCAAGTGCACATGCAGTAGCTATACTTCCAGTCGTTGGTCCAAATTTATATCCTTTTTTAGAGGTATTATTTTTCATAGGTTTTAATTTGTATTTTAAATTATAAAAATTAACTTTTATTTAATATTTAAAAATACTTGTTTTTTTTATTAATTTTGTTTTTAAATTAAATTTAAAATCTTAATATCTTTATTTTTAGATTAATTTTAAAACTAGTAATTATTTACTATTTTTAAAATTTAATTTTCTTATATTGGATTAATTTTAAAAGTATTTTTTTTTAAAATAAGTTTTTTTATAAATATAAAAGTTATAAGAATTTATTTAAAAATTAGTTTTAGTTAGTTTAAGTTTTTGTTAATATTTTTTTATTTAAAAATTAGTTTTAGTTTGTTTATGTTTTATTAATATATTTAAAAATTAGTTTATATTTGATTTTAAAAAGGTTTAAAAAAAGAGAAAAATTAGCAGTTTATTGTAAACTAGCTAATAATTCAGGTAAACTTGGAGCACCTACAAATGAAACTTTATTATCAATTACAATAGTAGGTACAGCCATAATTCCATACTCAATTGCTTTATCTCTGTTTTCTAAATCTTCAACGTTACAGATTTTAACATCTAAATCTGGAACTTCTTGTTCTGCTTCTTTTACAACTTGTATTGCTCCAGGGCAATGTGGACAAGTTGATGATACAAATACTTCAACTTTAGTCATTTCAATCATCTCCTTATATTTTTGTTTACTAAAGTAAACTTTTATTAATTGTATAAAAGTATTTTTATTTAATATATAAACTTTATGGTTTTTACATTAATTTAATACTATTTTTAATTATTTAAATTATTTTAATTATATTAATATTTGGTTTTTTCTTTCTTTTTCTTCTTTTTTTATCTTTTAAATTAAATAAATATTATTAATTTCTTTATAGCTAAAATAATAATTTTATATTTAAACTTAAAATTGTTCATGTTCTTACTAACAAAATTTTAAGATATTTCATATTAATTTTTTTGTTCATGCTTTTACTAACAAAATTTCACTATTTTTTTTCATGAATTTTTTAAGAAAGTTTTAAAATTTATAACTGGAAGTTTATTACTATTTTCAATTCCTAAGAAAAGATTTGAATTAGTGTTTATAGTTTTAGTTTCATAATATGAAGATAAATTTCCAAGTTTACTTGCATAGTCTATTGCATCTTTTTTACTACCTATTTTATCAACAAGTTTTTTATCTTTTGCTTCTGAACCATCATATATTTCTCCATTTGAGATACTATCAACATATGATTTTGAAAGATTTCTATTTTTAGCTATTTCTGCTTTAAAATTATCTGAATCATGATCTACAATTTTTTGAAGCATACTTGTTTCATTTGAACTTAAATTTCTATAACTAGCACCTATATCTTTATATTCTCCACTTTTAATAGAGTATATATTAATTCCACTTTTATTATAATATTTAGATAAATCTGTTAATGTTATAATAGCACCAATATTTCCAATCATTGATGAATTTGTAGTAACAATTTCATCACATGCACTAGCAACAAGGTATGCTCCAGAAGTTCCACTTTCACCTATCCATGCAACTGTAGGTTTTGATGTATTTTTAACCATTTGCATCATTTCATTACTTGCAACTGTACTTCCACCAGGAGAATTAATATCTAAAACAATTGCACCTACTGATGGATCCTCATCTGCTTCAGTAATAGCCTTTTGAAATTCATCTGGAGTAATTATTTGATTTGTACCATCAGAATCATATGATATTTCACCATAAATAGGAATAACTGCAACACTTGTACTACCAAGTAATCCTGTAGCAGGAAGTATTGAGAATAATAATATTATAACAAAAATAATTATAAATCCTCCAATAATTCCATATCCAAAATATTTTGTTTTATCATCCATTTTTATCCCTAAATATTAATTTTAATTTAATAATTGAGTTTTAATTTTTATATCGTTTACTTAATTATATAAATCAAGTTTTTAAATTTTTTACTTATTAAAATATTTATTTAAATTATAAAAATATATAATTAAATATTATTTAATTTAAAAAATTTTAATTATTTCTTAATTTATTTTTAAAAATATTTAATTTAATCTTATTTTAATAAAACTAATTAATTATATATAACTATTTTAATAAACTTTATTTTAATTAAAAATTTTTATATAATTTTTTATTTAGTATCATAGGTGATTTTTTGAAAAAAATAGTTAAATCTTTAGGTTCAGCTACAATTATAAATGCAATAGCTTCTGGGTATGGTTCTGCATTTGGTATTGATTTAAATATAAAATGTGAAGTTAAAACAAATAATAAAAATAAAATTATTTCTCATCCAGATATTGATGTAGACACTAAATTAATGGATATGTGTGTAGAATCTGTTTTAAATCATTATGGTGTTGATTGTGGAATTGATGTTAAAACTAAAACAAATCTTCCACTTGCATCAGGTTTATCAAGTAGTAGTGCTCTTTCAAATGGTGTTGTTTATGCTACTTCTCTTCTTATTGCAGATGAGTTTGATATGGAACCGTTAAGTGATATGGAAATTCTTAAACTTGCAATTGATACTTCTTTAGATGCAAAAGTTACATTTACTGGTTCTTTTGATGATGCTGCAGCATCTTACTTTGGTGGTGTTGTAGTTACAGATAATTATAATAGAAAATTATTAATTAAAGAACCAATGGAAGAAAATTCAGTTTTAATTTTTTTAGTTGATAAAGAATCTTCAACTTATAATTGTGATTTATCAAGAATGCAACTTATGTCACCTATGGTTGATATTGCATTTGAACAAGCAAGAAATAAAAATTATTACCTTGCTCTTAATTTAAATGGTTTATTATATAGTAGTGCATTAGGATATGATCCAAATATTGCACTTGATGCTTTATCAGTAGGTGCATTAGCTTCTGGTTTATCAGGTACTGGTTCAGCTATTTCAGCAATTGTTAATGATAAATCAATAGATAAAGTAAAATATATTTGGTCTAATTATGAAGGTACTATTATTGAAACTAAAGTTAATAATGAAGGTAATGTTGAATTATAATTTTTACTGAGAATTTAGTAAATATTAAATTTATAATTTATTTTTATAAAATTTAATAATATTATAGCTATTAATTTTATTTTAAATAGAATTATAACTATTAATATCATAATTTAATAGAAATTTTTTTATTTAAAATTTAATTTTTTTTTAAAATAATAATATATTAAATTAAAACTTAATATTTAATGAAGTACAAATTGTATAATGTAAAGATTTAATTGATTTTTACTTATTTTAATAATATTTTTTTAAAAATTTTAGTTAATACTTTAAATTATTGAAATATTAAATATATTTAAATATTATAAAGATTAAAAATTCTATTATTATGATTATTATAAATTTTGGAGATTTTTTTTCATGAAAGATTATGTTGTTGATGATTTGTTTGATAGTGAAGAAGAAGCTAAACAAGTCCTTGAAGATTCTAGAAAAAAGATTGATGAACTTGATAATGATTTAATTAATGTTATTTATGAACGTACTTCTCTTGCAGAAGATATCGTTAAAGCTAAAACTTACTTAGGTATGGATATTTACGATGCAAGTCGTGAAAAAAATGTACATGAAAAAGCTCAAAGATTAGCTACTGAAAAAAACATTGATAAAGATATTTTAGATCAAATCATGACTATGTTAGCTATTCTAAGTAAACGTGAACAAAAACATATCTTAGATAATTTAGAATAATATGATTTATTTTTTTTTTTAAAAATATGGAGGCATGACTATGGGAAATATAAGAACTACTTTTGTAAAACGTATATCTAAAGAACTTATTGAAACCCACAACGATTTTACTACTGATTTTGAAACTAATAAAAAATTAGTATCTGAATATTCTACTGTTAGTACAAAACATTTAAGAAATAAAATCGCTGGATATATTACTAGATTAATTAAATTACAAGAAGCTCAAGCTTAAGTATTTTAATTTTATCTATTTTTTTTAATATTTTGTTTTATTTTTTGTTTTAAATTATTAAGCTATTTCTATTTTTGAATTCTTATTTTATTGATTAATTTTTATATTTTTGTTTTAAGTGTATTTTTTAGTTATTTTTTGTTTATTTTTGGATGTTTTTACTATATTTGAATTATATTTGTTTTTAACTTATTTTTTTATTTTTGGATGTTTTTTGTTTTAAGTGTATTTTTTAGTTATTTTTTGTTTATTTTTGGATGTTTTTACTATATTTGAATTATAT
>NZ_MRCT01000043.1 GCF_002208625.1 Methanobrevibacter sp. 87.7 | reverse complement strand
ATTTTCTTTTGAAATATCATATAAATTTTTTATTTCTAAATTTCCTTGTTTAATTTTATTTGGAGAATAAATTATTTCTTTAATGCAATAATTTTTTGGATTTAATTTACTTATAATTTCTCCATTACATGAATTAATATGTTCTTTTAATAAGTTTATGGATAATACTTTTTCAATTGATTCATATGTTCCTTGAAAACGTGGATTTACTTCAATTAAATATATATCATTATTTAAAACATTATTTGATTCATTTTCTTTATTTGATAATATTAAATCAACACCATTTGAACCAATTAAATTAAGTTTTTTAATAATTTCTTCACTTAATATATTCATATCTTCATTAAGGTTTTTCATTCCTACTTCATCATGTGTTTTAATATTTGTAAATTCTTGTATTGATCTAATATCTAATGGTAATATATTACCACAATATTTGTAATTATTTTTAAAACCAATATCATTTAATGTTAATAATCTTGTATTCATTATTGTTTTTGCATCAGTTTTTGAGGATAGAACTGATGAACTTATGTTTATACCTTCTATGTATTCTTGAACTAGTATTTCACCTAAATTATTAATGATGTTTTCAATAATATTTTTTATATCATTATTTTCAATATACTTATCATAATTTAAAAGTATTGTATTATAACCACCAGATCCATGGTTTGGTTTTATAATAAATTGGATATCTTTGTATTCTTTTAATATTTCTTCTATTTCATATACATCATTAGTTAAAAATGTCATAGGCATTAAAAAATTATTTGAATTTTCTTTGTAAAATCTATATTTATCACTTACATGTTTTGTTTTTTTATTTCCAATAATTTTTTTTCTATATTTTGAGAATTCTCCTGTAAAATCTTCTGGAGTAATTCCTGAAGTTAAAATAATTCTTTCTGCTTTTTTTATGTATTCTTTTCCATTTTCTAATAATTTTAAAGGACTATAATTTTCTTCAAATAATCCACAACTTTCATCACTTTCTTCAGTTAATATGTGTTTTTCTTCAATATTATCTGGAAAATCAATTGTTGTAAAATAACTTGAAGATTTAACATTATAATCTAATTTTTTTGCTGAATTAACTTGAGGTCTTGTGTTTACTCCTATTATTACTAAATCATTCATTGTTAGCAGTCCTTTTTTATTAATATTTAAATTTTTATTTATCCTAATTTTTAATTATTTTGTTTATAATTTAATTTTAATTATTTTGAATATTCTAAATAATTATGTGGTTTTATTGATTTACCGATACATTTATATATAATGTTTACAAATATAATAGTGTTCTATGTAAATAGAGCTGTATTCTATTTTATTAGAATTAGTCCCGTAGGGTAGTGGTAATCCTTCTAGGCTTTGGACCCGGAGACGGCGGTTCGACTCCGCTCGGGACTATGTTTTTTTTAATCTAATTTTTTTGTATTATCTATTTTTTTTGATTACTTATTTTTTCTTATTAATATTTATTTAATAAAAAGTATTATTATTTTTTAAAAATTATTTAATTATTTTAAATAAAATGGAATTTATTTTATAGTTATTAGTGTATTAATATTTTTGATGAGATTTTGAACTTATTTATATTTATTATCAATATTAAAATGAGATTAATTTAGTATTTTTTTATTGAATTAAGATCTTTATCTTTTTTTTTAAAAAATAGTTTTTAAATTGTAAAAAATTATATAATTTTATTTAAAATTTTAAAAAGAGATAATTTTAATTTTTTATTCTTTTTGTTTAGCCCATAAACAAACATCATACCATTTACATCCGCCACAAATATTTTCAATATCTTTTTTACTTGTAAATAGTTTATTATTAATTAGATCAAATAGTTCACTTGCTTTATAATAATCTTTTTTTGATTCTTTTAATATTTTTTCTAAAACTATTTTATCCATTTTTAATATCTTTGTGTTTTCATCTTTATTGATACATATTTCACAATTATTATTTGGGCATTTTTTACATATGTCATCAATATTTGATGTTATCTTAACATATTCTTCATCGTTTATGATTTTCTTATGGATTAAAGTCATGTTCTCTGTAAATTCTTTATTGTATCCATAACCTTGAAAACCTTGTAAACATAATAAGTGATGGCCACGTATTTTTAACATAATATTATAAAAATAGTTTTTTTTATTAAAAAATAAAGTAGTTAAATGAGTAATTATTTACTCATTTTTTGGTAATAAAATTTTTGAAATACTAGATCCTGCTAAAACTTTTATTATATCTCCAATAATAAATGGTACAAGACCCATAGTAAGAACTTGAACTAAACTTAAGGATACACCTTTACCAAATAAGAATGCAGCATATAATCCAAGTAAACCAGGAACATAAATTGTAACAAAATTAGCAATAAGTAAAACTACAGTCATTTTTCTAAAATTCCTAGATTCTGGATATTTTTCTGATATGTATCCAACAAAGTATGCACAAATAATAAATCCTATGAAGTATCCACAAGTAGAACCAAGTAATACTGAAAGTCCTCCAACCATTCCACTATACCATGGAATTACAAGTCCAAGACCAACATAGAATATTTGAGATAATAATCCATATTTTTTTCCAAGGAATAAACCTGCAATTAATACTGCAAATGTTTGGAATGTAATTGGAACTGGAGTGAATGGTAATGGAATTGCTATTTGTGCCATAATTCCAGTGAAACATGCCATAAGAAATGCAAGTGCAATTTTTTCATAAGTATTTGCATTTTTAACATGATTGTAAATATCACTTCTTTTTTGATAATAACTATCTATATTATTCATATTTTACCTCCATTTAAATTATCTGGATAAAATATCTAAATTAAAAATAAAAATATATTATTAATTTATAATTTTACCTGTTTTTTATATGTTTTATCTAATTTAAATAAGTTTTGTTTTAATATATTCTTTTTAATATTTTTAAAACTTTAAATTATTTCTTAGATTTAATTATTTTTTTATTATTTCTTAATTAGTTCTTTAATTTAAATTTATTATAGTTTTAAAGCTTATTTTTAAAAATATATTAATATTTTTTTATAATTTTTATTAATTATAACTTATAACTTATAATTTAAATCTTTTATTAATTTAACTTTTTTTGCATAATTTTTAGAAAATCTATTTATATTAAGATATTCAAAATAAAACTGTGATATGGAAATACTGTTCCATGGGAATACGGAAGGCTTCTTCCGATTAATATCATGGATACAATATCGCTAGTAATATAATATTTAATTATTATATTTTCTTAAAAATAATTAAAAAAATCAAAGGGAGATACTTAAAATATGTCTTATGTTGATGAAGTAATTTCTAAAATTACTAAAGAAAACCCTGGTGAACCTGAATTTCACCAAACTTTAAATGAAGTTTTAAACTCTTTAAGAGTTGTCGTTGAACAAAACGAAGAAGAATACAGAAGAGATGCTGTCTTAGAAAGATTAGCAAATCCTGAAAGACAAATTAAATTTAGAGTTCCATGGGTAGATGATAATGGTCAAGTACAAGTAAATACTGGATACCGTGTACAATTTAACAGTGCTATTGGACCTTACAAAGGAGGTCTTCGTTTCCACCCTTCAGTAAATATTGGAATTATTAAATTTTTAGGTTTTGAACAAATTTTCAAAAACTCTTTAACAGGACTTCCAATTGGTGGAGGAAAAGGGGGATCTAATTTTGATCCTAAAGGAAAATCTGATCGTGAAGTAATGGCTTTCTGTCAAAGTTTCATGAATGAATTATACAGACATATTGGTAAAGATATTGATGTACCTGCAGGAGATATTGGTGTAGGTGCTCGTGAAGTTGGTTACTTATATGGACAATACAAAAGATTAACTGGTCAATTTGAAGGAGTATTAACTGGTAAAGCATTAAGTTTTGGTGGTTCATTAGCAAGAACTGAAGCTACTGGTTACGGATTATTATACTTCACTAATGAAATGTTAAAAGCTAATGGTGAATCTTTTGAAGGTAAAACTGTAACTGTTTCTGGTGCAGGAAATGTTGCTATTTATGCAATTGAAAAAGCATATGAATTAGGTGCTAAACCTGTAACTGCTTCTGATTCTACTGGTTGGGTATATGATCCTGAAGGAATTGATTTAGCATTACTTAAAGATGTTAAAGAAGTAAGAAGAGGAAGAATGTCTGATTACGCAGCAGAAAGACCTTCTGCAGAATATCATGAAGGTAGAGGAGTATGGCAAGTTGAAGCTGATGTAGCTTTACCATGTGCAACTCAAAATGAATTAGGTATTGAAGATGCTAAACAATTAGTTTCAAACAACACTTTTGCTGTAGCTGAAGGTGCTAACATGCCTACTACTCTTGAAGCAACAAAATACTTACAAGATAATGGAGTATTATTTGGACCTGCAAAAGCAGCTAACGCTGGTGGAGTAGCTGTATCTGCACTTGAAATGAGTCAAAACTCTGAAAGATTATCCTGGACCTTTGATGAAGTAGATAATATGTTAAAAAGAATCATGAAAGATATCTTTACTAAATTAGATACTACTTCAGCTAAATATGATGCAGATAAAGATTACGTTCTTGGTGCTAATGTAGCAGGATTTGAACGTGTCGTTGATGCAATGCAAACTCAAGGTATTGTATAGATAAACACAGAATTATGATTATTTCATAATTCTTTTTTACTTTTTTTAGTTTTTTAATACATAATTTTTTATAGAATTTTTTTAGTTTTTTTTTTAAAATTAGTTTTTTTTTTAGTTTCTTATTATTTTAATTAATTTATTAGATTTTTTGTAATTTTTTTATAACTTTTATCGTTCAATAGAATTTTTATGTATATTTTTATTATTTACTTATTCTTGTGTTTCTATTAGTTATTTAAAAGTAGTATATTTATTTTTTTAGTAATTTAATAATTTTAAATTTTATTAAATCTTTTAAAAACTTTAATTTATAAATATTTAATTTATTTTCAAAATTAGTAGTTAGTTTAATAATTTATATTCTTTTAATTTATTGTTTTAAAAGAATTTTAATTGATTTTATAAAAATAGTTATAATGATAAATTTAATTATCATTATTAAATTTTACAATTGTAGTAGTAAGATAAGGTTTATCTTTTGAAAATCCTTTAAGTATTTTCTCATTTTCACGTGTACAATTTTCAACAGAAGTAATATCTTTTTCTCTTGGATCATCATTTATTATTTTTTCAACTTCTTCATTATTTCTTGAAGTTTTCATAATAACAAATGTATCTCCTTTATCTATTAAATCATTTAATCTTTCATCTATTTTTGGTATAACTGTTAAAATTTGATTTTTTTCAACGAGAGGTTTACCAATACTTGCAGCGCATGCAGTAAAAGATGTAATTCCTGGAATTATTTCAATTTCATATTCATCTTCAAGATTTTTTTGTACATATGTAAATGTTGAAAATATTGATGGGTCACCTAATGTAACAAATGCAACATCATGTCCACTATTTAAATATTCAGCAAGTAAAAGAGAAGCTTGTTTCCAATTTCTTTTTAAACTTTCAACATCTTCTTTCATAGGAAATACTGGTTCTACTATCATTAATTTTTTATTCTCTCTTTTTTCGATAAGTGGTTCTACAATAGATAAAGCAATACTATGTTTATTTGGAGAAGAACGTGGTGCAAATATTATTGGAATTTTATCAATAATTTTTGCAGCTTTTAATGTTATAAGTTCAGTATCTCCAGGCCCAACACCTATTCCGAATAATTTTCCTTTTTTAACCATTTTATCACCTAAAAATAATGTTTTAAATTGTGATGTAATAAATTATAAAATTAGATATTATTTAATTAAATTTTAATAAATTTTAAATTATATAAAATGAATTTTATTAAATTATTATATTTTTTAAAAATTATATTTTGAAGTTTAATCTTTTTAAACTTTATATAATTTTTTAGTTTTATTAATTATTTAATTTTTACTTGTATTTTTAGTATATTATAAAAAATTTATATTTTATATAAATACTTTTCAAATACTATCATAATATTTAATAAATTATTATTTCAAATATACTTATTATGACTGATTCTTTATTTTGTCCTAATTGTGGTATGTTAAAAGAAAATTGTGTTTGTGGTAAATATAAAAATTCAAATAAACATAATAATTCTTTAGACGATTTTTCAAATAAGAAACATAATAATATTGTCGATGATATTATACCTGATGTTTATTCTATAAAGAATCATAAATTAGATAACAATAGGATAAATGATTTAAAAAAACAATATCCTAATATTGATGATGATATTATTGAAAATTTTCCATTTCCATCACCACGTACTGGACAATTAGATATTATTCAAAATATTGAAGAAGCAATTTCTAAAGGTTATAAATATATTGTATTAGAAGCAGGAACAGGTACTGGTAAATCTGCAGTTGCTACAACACTTGCAAATATTTATGGTTCTGCATATATTCTTACAATGACAAAACAATTACAACATCAATATGCTAAAGAGTTTGGTTTTCCTATAGTTAAAGGAAGATCTAATTTTTCATGTTTAATGGGTGGTTCTGAAGCTACTTGTGATATGGGTGTATGTAAAACTACTGTAAATTCTAAAAAATTTTTCTGTCCATTTTCAATTACAAAAGTTCCTAAATTAACTTCAACTATTGCATTTGAAGATTCATTTGGTAATGATATTTATTATAATTCAGATAATCATTGTAATTATTGGGAACAAAAAGCTAATGCTATTAATTCACCAATTACTTTAATGAACTATGATTATGCAATTCTTGAATTAAATTATGTTAAACATTTTGGTACAAGATCTCTTTTAATTCTTGATGAGGCTCATAATATTGAAAATAAATTAATGAATAGTTTAGAACTTACTTTATCTAATCAAAGACTTGAAAAAGATATTAAAAGAAGAATTTCTAAAGAAACTCTTAAAGATGGTAGTGTTGAAGACTGGATTTTAGAGCTTGAATCACTTTATGAATCATATCAAGATGTAGATTTAAAAGATTTACCTATGAATAAAGTTGATAGAATTAGAAGAACTATTAGTAGAATTAAACTTTTAAGAGACCATCTTGAACATGAACCTAAAAATTGGGTAATTGATGCTAATGAATATAGTGTATCATTTAAACCATTAAGAGTTAATAAGTATGCTAAAGATAATCTTCTTAAATATGGTGATATCTGTATATTTATGAGTGCTACTATTTTATCTCATAAAATGTTTTCAAAATGGTTAGGATTAGATCCTAATGAGGTTTATTATATTAAAGTAGATAGTCCATTTCCACCTGAGAAAAGACCTATTATTCTTGATTTAGCAGGTAAAATGTCTAAAAATAGGATTAAAAAAACAGCACCTAAGACTATACCTATTGTTAATAAAATTTTAAGACGTCATAGTGATGAAAAAGGATTAATACATTCTCATAGTTATAAATGTTCTAGATTTATTACTCAAAATATTCCTAATGCAAGATTAATTTCACATACTCCTGCAAATAGACAAAGAGTTTTAGATTATTTTGAAAAAGATTCTGATCCATTAGTTCTTGTATCTCCTTCAATGAGTGAAGGTGTTGATTTACCTTATGATAAATGTCGTTTTCAAATAATATATAAGGTACCATTCCCTTATCTTGGAGATAAACAAATTAATCTAAGACAAAAACGTGATAAACGTTGGTATGCTTATAAAACAGTAATGACAATTATGCAAGCATATGGTAGAGGAATGAGAGCTGAAGATGATTATTGTACAACATATATTTTAGATAAAGATATTTTGATGTTATTTAAAAGTCCTTTATATAGATCTCTTATTCCTGACTTCTTTAAAGAAGCAATTGTTGAGAATGATTATATAAAATTTAATTAATTTTTACTATTTTTTTTTATTTTTATCTAAATAGATTATTATTAAAGTTTTTTAGTCTTTTTACTTCTAGTTAATATTTAGCTATTTAGTTTTTTATTTAATATTTTAGTATTTTAATTGTTTTTTTATTAAAATAAGTTTTTTTATATTATAATTGTTTAAATAATTAAATTTTAATATTTAAAAATAGCGGACCTAGGGGGATTTGAACCCCCGGCCTCGGGATCCGAAGTCCCGCGTCATTCCAGACTAGACCATAGGACCATAATATTATTTTTATTTTTTTTAATTAATAAATATATTTTTTTAATCTTTTTATAATCTGATTTTTTGATTATTTTCTTTTAATTTTGTGTTTTGAATTTAATTTTTTTATAATTGTAAGATTTTTTCTTTTATTTTTCTATTTTACAATTTAGATTTTTTTTTATAATTATAACATTTTTTATATTATTAAAAAAATATACATAATTAATATAAAATCAAGGTTATATTATGTTAACTAAACGAATTATCCCATGTTTAGATTGTGATCTTCAGGTTCCTGAAGGTCGTGTTGTTAAGGGAATAGAATTTAAAGAAATTAAATATGCAGGAAACCCTGTAGAACTTGCAACTAAATATTATGAGCAAGGTGCAGATGAAATTGTAATTCTTGATATTACTGCTTCTCATGAACGAAGAGAAACTATGGTAGATGTTATTAAAAAACTTACTGAAAATGTTTTCATACCTATATGTGTTGGTGGTGGAATTAGGAAAGTAGATGATTATCTTAATATGCTTAAAGCAGGTGCAGATAAATGTTCTACTAATACTGCAGCTATTCATAATCCTAACTTAATAAATGAAGCATCTGAAATTGTAGGTTCACAGGCTTGTGTTGTTGGTATTGATGCTAAAAGAAAATATGTAAAAAGTCCTGATGATGCTCCTGATAAAAATGTTGTTGAAATTAAATATCCTAGATTAAGTGATGAAAGTAAATATTGTTGGTTTGATTGTAATATTTATGGTGGCCGTAAATTTACAGGTATTGATGCAATAGATTGGGCAAGAGAATGTCAAGAAAGAGGTGCAGGTGAGATTCTTCTAACTTCTATGGATGCAGATGGTACAAAAAATGGTTATGATCTTGATTTAACTAAAGCAATAAATGATGCAGTTGATATTCCAGTAATTGCTTCTGGTGGTGTAGGTAATCCTGAAGATATTAAAGATGCATTTGAAAAAACAGATGTTTCTGCTGCATTAGCAGCAAGTATTTTCCATTTTGATGAATATCCAGTACCTATTGTTAAAAATTATTTAAATGATAATGGAATTAATGTAAGATTATAGTAATATTTTATAAAAATTTTCTAAGGAGGGTGTTTAATGGAATTTAATGATTTAATTAATATTAAATTAACTCAAGAATCAGGACAAACTTCACAAGCTTCATGGAAATTTGATGAAAATACATCAAGTTATAATAATGTTATTTTAATAGATAATATTCCTGTATTATTAAAAGTTTCACAAGATAATATAAATTCTTTTAGTTTGGACTATGAAATTCCAGGAGTTATTGATGATTCTATGTTAAATAAATATTTTGAATCTAAAATTACATCTGAAGTAAGAAGGATATTTGATCTTGATTATGATATTAATAAATTTTATAAATATTTAGAAAATGATGAAAAACTCGCTCCTTCAGTAGATTTTTGTAAAGGATTAAGACTTTTTGAAGCAGTTGATCCATTTGAAGCTATAATTGCATCAATTTCTTCTTCAAATAATTCTATTGCAAGATGGACTAATACTATAAAAGATATTAAAAGAATCTGGGGAGATGAATTTAGATTTCCATCTGGAACTTATTATAAATTTCCACCTTCAGAAGTTTTAATGTCTGCATATGAAACAAAAGAAGAAGAATCTGAAGCTGATGATGAGCAGAGAAAATTAGAATCATATACAAATAATCTTAAATCTTGTGGACTAGGTTATAGAGTTAAATATGTTAAAGAAGCAAGTGAACTCTTTTCACTAGAAGCTGATTTCAATGAATTTTTTAAAATGTCTTATGATGAAGCATTTGACGAAATTATTAAAATTAAAGGTGTTGGTCCAAAAGTAGCTGATTGTATTTTACTTTATGGTTTTAATTTTAAAGAAGCATTTCCAACAGATGTATGGATTAAAAGAATCATGTCTTATTTATATTTTAATAATGAAGATGTTTCTGTTAAAAGAATTAGAGAATTTGGAATGGATAAATTTGGAGATTATGCAGGTTATGTTCAATTGTATTTATTTCATTATGCACGTAAATCTGGACTTATGTATAAATTGAAAAAATAATCTTTTTTATGATTTTTTAATTTTTATTTCTGATTGTTTTTTGTTTTAATTTTTGCTTATTATTTTTTAGTTATTTTTGTTTTTATTTGTTTTTTAATTGTTTTACTATTTTTACTTATTAAATAAGAGATTATATTTTTTTATAAAAAATTATATAATTCTTTTTATAAATTATAATTTAAAGAGAATATAAAAAAGGGTATTTTTGTAATTTTTTTTATTTAATTATAAAATATTAATATTTAAAATTTTAATTTTCTATTTTGCTATTTTTAATTTAAAAATTCTTTTAAATATTCACCTTTAAAATTCTTATTAAAAAGGTGGGAATATGAATAAGAAATTTGATTTAGAATTTTATGTAATTTTTGTATCTTTCATAACATCTTTTTTTGGAGTATTTTTATCTAATGGTGTAGTTGTAGGTTTACCTGCAATTGGATTAGATTTTGGAATGAGTAATGTAGTACAAAATTGGGTTTTGACTATTTTATTCCTTGTTATTGCAGCATGTACTATACCTGCAGGTCAAATATCTGGAAAATATGGTGTTAAGAAATCTTTGATTATTGGTCTTATTATTTATTTAATTGGATCAATTGGGGCATGTATATCATTTTCAACAGAAATATTTTTTATATCTAGGATTATTCAAGGTATTGGTATTTCAATTGTAAATGTTGCTGCAATGGCTATGGTTGTATCTGCAGTATCTCCTAAAAATAGGGGTAAAGCTTTAGGATATACAATTACAGGTGTTTACTTAGCTATTTCACTTTCTCCAGTTATATGTGGATTTTTAGTATATAATCTTGGTTGGAGATCTATGTTTTATGTAGTAATTCCATTTTTAGTATTTTCTATACTTCTATCTATCTTTAAAATTCCACATGAATGGAAAACTTATGAAGGAGAATCACTTGATATTATAGGTTCAATACTTTATGCACTTGGTATTTTATCATTTGTATATGGATTTACAACTTTAAATACACATAATGGTATAATATTTACAGTTATTGGTGTAGTATTACTTATTATATTTGGTGCTTGGGAATTAAGACAGAAATCTCCTGTATTTAATGTACGTTTATTTAATAATGCAAAATTTTTATCATCAAATATTGCATCATTATGTAGTTATCTTGCAATTATGGTTGTAACAACAATAATTAATTATCACTTACTATATAATATGTAAGAGGATGGAACTCACAAATGACTGGAATAGTACTTATTATAACTCCTATTATAATGGCGATAATAGCACCAAATGCTGGAAAATTATCAGATAATATACATCCTCAAAAATTAGCAGCTATTGGAATGAGTATTGCTACTGTTGCATTAATAATATTTACATTTTTAAATCCAAAAACTCCACTTTACATTATTGTTATAGCAATGGTACTTCAAGGTTTAGGTATGGGTCTTTTTTCATCACCAAATACTAATGCAATTATGAGTTCAGTACCTCCAAAAGATGCACCTACTGCATCAGCATCACAAGCTGCAATGAGAACTATTGGTCAAACTTTAAGTTTAGGACTTTTAACTCTTGTATTCTCATGGGTAATGGGTAATTTAACTTTGTCTACAAAATATGCATTATTAATTGTAAAAAGTTCTCAATTTATCTGTGGAATTAGTGTAATATTCTGTATATGTGCAGTCTTTGCATCACTTGTAGGAATTAAATCTAAAGATAAATTTAATACATCTAGTTAAATCTATTTTAACTAATTATTTATCTTTTTTTATTTATTTTATAAAATTAAACAGTAATTTGAAGTTTTTTTTAAAATTAGCTATTTATATGTTAGATAATTTAATTATATTTTTTTTAATATTTTATATTTAAAAATAGTTTAAGT
>NZ_MRCT01000042.1 GCF_002208625.1 Methanobrevibacter sp. 87.7 | reverse complement strand
AAAATATATTTTAATAAAAAGCTTTTAAAATTTATTAAAATAGAAAACTAAAATAAAAAATATTTTAACATAAATATAAATTATTAAATCTAATAATATAATATTTAGAATTATATTTAATTTAAAAATTGAAAAATAAAATACTAATTTTAATTAAATTATAAAACTTATTTAAATAATTATCAAAAAAATAGAGGGTTTAAATTGACTCAAATGACTGAAGCTAAAAATGGTAATATTACTCCAGAAATGGAAGCTGTTTCAAAATATGAAAAAGTTAATGTTGAAACTATAAGAAGAGGAATAGCTAATGGTACAATTGTAATACCAAAAAATGTTAACCGCGATACGGATGTACGTGGAATTGGAGCAGGTCTTTCAACAAAAGTAAATGCAAATATTGGATCTTCAAGTAAAATAGAAGATAAAGATCTTGAAGTTAAAAAAGCAAAACTCGCTGTAGAATATGGTGCAGATGCAGTAATGGATTTAAGTACTGGTCCTAGATTAAATGAATTTAGAAAAGCAATACTTGATGCTGTAAATGTACCTTTAGGAACTGTACCTATTTATGAAGCAGGTGCTCATACTTTAAATGCAAACAAAGAAATCATAGATATGGATGAAGATTTAATTTTTAAAGTCATTGAAAGCCAAGCAAAAGAAGGTGTAGACTTTATGACATTTCATTGTGGAATTACAAAAGAACTTGTTCCTAAAATTCAAAACCAAAAAAGAAAAATGGGAATAGTCTCACGTGGTGGAACTTTCCTTGCATCATGGATATTACACAATGAAAAAGAAAACCCATTATATGAAAATTATGATTATCTTCTTGAACTTGCATTAGAATATGATATTACTTTAAGTTTAGGTGATGGTCTACGTCCAGGATGTTTATTTGATGCAAGTGATATTCCACAAATACAAGAATTAGTAAATCTTGGAGGACTTGTTAAAAGAGCACAAGAAAAAGGTGTTCAAACAATGGTAGAAGGTCCTGGACATGTACCTTTAAACCAAATACAAGCAAATATGGAACTTGAAAAAACATTATGTCATGGAGCTCCATTTTATGTTCTTGGTCCAATTACAACAGATATTGCACCAGGTTACGATCATATAACTTCAGCAATAGGTGGAGCAATAGCTGCATCTAATGGAGCAGACTTTTTATGTTATGTAACTCCTGCAGAACATCTTTCATTACCTTCACTTGATGATGTTAAAGAAGGAGTTGTAGCATCTAAAATAGCAGCTGAAGCAGCAGATGTTGCACTTGGTCTTGATTCAGCACTTGAAAGAGAAAAAGCTATGGCAGAAGCAAGACGTAATTTTGATTGGGATAAACAATTTGACTTAGCAATAGACAAATCAAAACCAAGATTATATAAAAATAAATGTAAAATGGAAGACGAAGAAATGTGTGCTATGTGTGGAGAATTTTGTGCTGTTAAAATAGCTAAAGATGATTTTTAGGACGATAAAATGAAATATCAAGAATTAGTTGATGTTTATGAAAAATTAGCTGCTACTACAAAAAGACTAGAAAAAACAGAAATTCTTGCAAACTTCTTAAAAACAGTAGATAGTGAACTTTTACCCGAAGTAAGTTTAATGTGTCTTGGAAGAGTTTTTCCTTCATGGAGTGAAGAAGAACAAGGAGTAGGTGATAAACTCATTATGAAAGCTGTTGCAGATGTAGTTGGAGTTAATACAGATAAAGTTGAAGATGAAGTGAGAGAACAAGGAGATATTGGTGCAGCTAGTGAAAAACTCTTTGGAGAAAAAAAACAAATGACTTTTTTCTCAAGACCTCTTACAATTGATTTTGTCTTTAAAAACCTTAGAAAATTGACAAAAATTACAGGTAGTAACTCTACATCTCGTAAAATATCAATTATTCTTGAATTATTATCTTCAGCAAGTGCTGTAGAATCAAAATATATTTGCAGAACAATTGTAGAACAATTACGTATAGGTGTTGGTGAAGGAATATTAAGAGATGCAATTGCAGAAGCATTTTTAATTGATAATAAAATTGTTGATAGAGCATATATGTTAACAAATAATATAGGACTTGTTGCTAAAGTAGCTAAAGAAGAAGGTTCTGATGCACTTGAAAAACTAAATTTAATACCAGGAACACCTGTAAAATTAATGCTTGCTCAATTATCTAAAGGCATTGATGAAAGTATTAATGAAATGGGACTTGCACTTATTGAAACAAAATATGATGGAATAAGATGTCAAGTCCATAAACATAATAATAAAATCACATTATATACAAGACGTCTTGAAAATGTTACAAAAGCAATTCCTGAAATTGTAGATGCAGTAAATGAAGCTTTTCCTGATGAAGATTTTATTGCAGAAGGAGAAGTAATTGCAACACGTGATGGTAAACCTTTATCATTCCAGAATATTCTACATAGAGTAAGACGTAAATATAATATTGAAGAAACTATGGAAGATATACCTTTAGAACTTTATTTATATGATTTATTATATTACAAAAGACCATTAATTGATGACCCAATGATTGAAAGGAGAAAAACACTTGAATCAATAGTAACAACATCCGATATGGTACATCTTAGTGACCTTGTATTATGTACACCTGAAAATACACAAGATGCAAAAGATTTATTTAATAAATCAATTGCAGAAGGTCATGAAGGAATTATGATTAAAAATGCTCATGAACCATATATTCCAGGAGTACGTGGTAAAAAAATGCTTAAATTTAAAGCAGAACCAGAAAACTTAGATGTCGTAGTAGTTGGTGGAACAAAAGGAATTGGTAAAAGAGGAGATTTCATAGGATCATATCTTGTTGCATTACAAGATAAAGATGAAAACCTTAAAACAGTAGCTATGGTAGGTACTGGACTTAGTGATGAGCAACTTGAAAAACTTACTAAGAAAATGGAAGAATATAAAATTGTAGAAAAAGGTACTAAAATTAAAGTAGAACCAAGAATAATATTTGAAGTTGCATATAGTGAGATTGTAAAAAGTCCAGAATATGAAGCAGGCTATTCTCTTAGATTCCCTGTTGTTAAAAGAATAAGAGAAGATAAAGGAGTTAAAGATATTGATACTGTTGAAAGACTAGAATCAATGTATAAAGGATAAATTCCTTTTTAATTCCATATTAAACATGGAAAACTAATAATATAAACTCTTTTTTTCAAATTATAATTTTAAATCATAAAATAACCTCCACAAACATCACTATCCCAACTTACACAATTTTAAATCATAAAAAAACTAATTTTATAAATAAATTAAAAATTATTTTTAACTTTAATAATCATATAAAAAATATCTAATTTTTACTGAAATCATTTAAATATTAAAAAATATTTTAAAATTAAAAAATAATTTAATTTCAAAAATAAATTCAATATATATATATATATATATATATAAACTTAAAATTAAATAAAATAATTTAAAGATAGTAAATTAGAGTTTGTAGAGAAATACAAACTAATACCAGAAAAATATGATTATTAATGATAAAACTATTTACAAAATAGCACTTATTACTAGTATAGTTGGTATAAGTATATTAATTGTAAGTTCCGCATGGGTAGAACCTAAAGAAATGAAAATTAAAGACATTACAAGTAATAATATAAATGAAAAAATTACAATTCATGGAGTTATTACAAAAATTGATTATTCATCCAGTAGTAAAACATGTTTCTTAAGTTTAAATGATGGAACTGGTAAAATCCAAGTAATCATATTTCAATCTGGACTAGAAAATTTTGAAACACAAGATATTGATATTTCTAGTTTTAAAAATAGAAATGTTAAATTAACTGGAACTGTCAGTGAATATAACAATCAACTTGAAATAACTCTTGATGATTCAAAATTAATCAGATTAGAAAAATAAATACCCAATCTATAAAATAATAGAAAAAATAAACTAAAACCTAAATTAATAAAGTTTTATTTGATAATAATCACTTTATTATATTTAGGTTTTTTAAAACTAATTTTTAATAAAATTTAATAATAAAGTCGTATTAAAACCACCAATATAATAAAAAATAAGAATAATCATTAATTTGAAAAATAAAAAATTAATAAAAATAAATATAAACTTAAAAAAAATTAAAATAATCAATGTTTAATAAAAAATAAAATTTATTAATTAAATATTATAAAAATATAATTAATCTATTTAAGATTTATATTAAAAACTATTTAATTAAATAGAATTAATCAAATAATATTAAAATAAAACTAAAGGTTATAATATGGTTAAAAAACGATTATTTGGAACTTTTGGTGTACGTAGAGTAGCAAATGAAGTTATGACACCAGAATTTGCTTCAAGACTTGCAGCAAGTTATGGTACACTTGTACAAGGAACTGTAGCAATTGGTGGAGATACAAGAACTTCAACACCAATGCTTAAACATGCAATTACTGCAGGATTATTATCTTCAGGATGTGATGTAGTAGATTTAGGAATACTTCCAACCCCTGCAATACAATATGCAGTAAGAAAATATTATGATGGTGGAATTATAGTAACTGCTTCACACAACCCACCAAAATATAATGGTCTTAAATTTGTAGATGAATTTGGTATTGGAACACCTGATGACATGGAACTTAAAATTGAAGAAATGTTCTTTGATGGTGAACCTAAAAGAACAAAATGGGATGAAATTGGAAAAGTATACACCAATGATAATATAATCTCAGAGTATATTAATGATGCAATAAGCAGAGTAGATGCAGATGCAATCCGTAAAGCAAATCTTAAAGTTGTTGTAGATTGTGGATCAGGGGCAGGTTCATATACAGCACCATATTTACTTAGAAAACTCGGATGTAATGTTACAACATTAAATTCACAAGCAGATGGTCATTTCCCAGGACGTAATCCAGAGCCTATAGAAGAAAATTTACAAGATTTAATAAGTACTGTTAAAGAATTAGATGCAGATATTGGTCTTGCTCATGATGGAGATGCAGATAGAACCATATGTATTGATGAAAAAGGAAACTTTGTTCTTGGAGATAAAACATTTTCCCTTGTTGAAAAAGCAATGCTTAAAGAAAACAATGGAGGAACCATTGTAACTACTGTTGCAACATCCACTGCAATATATGATATTGCAGAAGAATATGGTGGAAATGTTATTGCAACTGCTGTAGGAGATTTACTTGTTGCAAGAAAACTTAAAGATACTGATGGATTATTTGGTGGAGAAGAAAATGGTGGATTAATTTTCCCTGACTTTGTTTATGGAAGAGATGCAGCAATGACTGTATCAAAAATCTTAGAAATTATTGCTAAAGAGAAAAAACCATTATCTGAACTTGTAAGTGAACTTCCAGTATATCATACTGTAAAAATGAAAACAGAATGTCCAGATGATCAAAAAGAAGAAGTAATGTCTAAAATAGCACAAGAAATTAAAGACACTACAGACTATAAAATTGATAGAACTGATGGTGTTAAAATTTTAAGAGATGATGGTTGGTTAATTATTAGACCTAGTGGAACAGAACCAATATTCAGATGCTTTGCAGAAACAGATGATATAAATAAATCTAAAGAAATGACAGAATGGGGAATTTCACTTGTTAAAAAATATTTAAAATAGATTAATTTTTATATTAATCTTAATATTCTATTTTTAAATTTTATAAGGGGGAAAATTTTTAATGAAATGTCCAAACTGTAATGCAGAAATTAGAGATAATGCTAAATTCTGTACAGAATGTAGAGAAAAAATAGCTAAAATCAATACAAAAAAAGAACCAATAGACAATATTAGTAAAAAAACAAATAAAAACTAATAATACTAATAGTAATCATAAAATTAAAGAAAAATATAAAGAAAATAAAAAAACAGAACCAATAAAAAAAGAAGAAAATAGAATAAAAGAATTAAATAAACATACAAATATATTAACTATAGCTATTGGATTTGCATTTACTAGTTTATTTTTATTATTAACATATACATTTTATAATATATTCTACTCAAAAGGAATTATAGATTTTTCAGTAGAACTTTTTCTTACAATATTAAGTTCAGTATTTTTAGGAACACTTGTTCTTGGAATTGTTGGATGTGATAATTATATTGATAGTAAAGCAAATGCTACTGTGTTTTTCTTAATACTTACATCAATAGAATTAACTTTTGGTGGAATTTATTATATTTTATATAATATAATTATTAACACACTTAATCAAATGTCCAGTATATTTGGTGGATTAGGAAGCTCTAATCCAAGTAATTATGGACTAGTTATAATTCTTGAAATAATAATCTTAATTCTTATTAGTGGATTACTTAGTTTCTCTGGTACATACCT
This sequence comes from Methanobrevibacter sp. 87.7, assembly GCF_002208625.1. Taxonomy (GTDB): domain Archaea; phylum Methanobacteriota; class Methanobacteria; order Methanobacteriales; family Methanobacteriaceae; genus Methanarmilla. The sequence goes on along the minus strand of NZ_MRCT01000042.1, from coordinate 6,031 downwards.
TGGAACTTATCTTAAAAAAGTATATAGTGAATAAAAATATACTTTTTAACTTTTTTTACTAAATAATTTTCTTATTTAAATAAATTTAAAAAAATGATTTAAAGTTTAAACTGTTATAAATATTAAAATTAACTATTTTTTAAAATATACTAATTTTATAAAAATCTATAAACACATGACTTAGAATATAGCTTTAAAATAAAATAACCTATTTAAAAATTACAAATAAAAATAAGAACATACAAAATAAACAAGTACTAAATTAAAATAAAATAAGGTAAATATTATAATAAAAAATCAATAAATAAACATATATATTAAATAGCTAAAATTTAGAAAAAATAATAATTAAAAATTTTCAAGACATTCAACTTTTAGAAATTTAGCATCATCATTATCAGGATTAATTGCTAAAACTTTAATAAATACATTTTCTGCTTCTGCAAATTTCCCAAGTTCCATTAAAGCTACACCTTTATTAATTAAAAAAGATTCATTATCTTTTTCAATAGAAATAGCTTTATTATAACAATCTAATGCTTCAGTAAATCTACCTAATTCTAAAAGAGCATTACCTTTACGATTTTGAGCAGATGCATCAACTTCAGAATCATTAAGACATAATGATAATGTTTTATCATATGCTTTAAGTGCATCTTCAGGTCTTTCTAAATCAGTTAAAATATTTCCAATTGCATTCCAAACTTCTGGATCAGAATCATCGAGATTCAATAAAATATTATAAACTTGAAGTGCTTCTTCTAATCTACCTAAAACTTCAAGAATAAATCCTCTCCAATATAAAATTGAAGTATCTCTTGAATTAATTTTAATAGCTTCATCATTAGCTTTTAATGCTTCTTGAGGATTACCTGAATTTAAAAGTGCAATAGCTTTATTATTCCAAATATACTCATTATTTTTATCTATTTTTAAAGCTTTATTATAACAATCTAATGCTTCAGTAAATTTACCTAATCTAGTAAGATTATCTCCTTTTTTATTTAAAAGATAAACATCATCAGAATCATATTTTAAAGCAGCAGAATAACACAAAACAGATTTATCATATTTACCACTATCAAATAATATATCTGCTCTTTGAGTTATCATTTCTTTTTGATCTATTTTATCTCCTTTCCAATCATCTACATCTAATTTTTCAAAGTAAATAATCTGAAACATATCCTCATCTTTAAGAGGTTTAACATACATTTTTTTAAATTCTTTGACCATTTCTTTTGAATCTTTATAACCTTCTTCCCTAGCTAATTCATCATTGTTTTTAAGGTCTTTAAATTTAATTAATTTTATGTCTGTAACTTTAGCTTCAAAAATTTTCTTTTTTTCTTTAGAAACTAAATTCCAATAACAATAAAGACGGTCTCCGACCTTTAAAGGATTTTTCCATAATTTTCTAATAGTCATCCTTTTTTTATCAGTTATAATATTAATATTCTGACTACCAAAGGATAATATAGGCATAATAACAACACACAAAAATATTTTTAATGAATATAAAATTTTAAATATTTATCTATAATTAAATAAAATAATTCCAAATAAATATTCAAAAAAATTCAATATAAACTTTTCTAATAATTAATATATTATTTATTTTATTATAATAATAAGTTTTCAATCTTAAAATAAGAATATATAAAAATAGCTAAAAACACTAAAAAAATATAAAATAAAAAAAAAGAAAAAATAGCTAAAAACACTAAAAAATATAAAATAAAAAAATTATTTAATTAATTCATTTCCAAATTCTGCAGTTTTTAAGAAAACTTCAACATCTTTAAAATAATATTTTTTAAGATATTGTGCAAATTCTCTCATATCTACTGCATTAGGACTATCAATAGTATATAAACGTTGATCTAAAACATTTCTATTTCTAAATTGTTGTAAAGTATAAATATCACATTTAACGGTTTTTGCAATTGTTTCAATATCTGCTAAAGATATAAGTTTTGGAACATAAGTTGTTCTACATTCAAGAACTACATCATCTCTATTATAAACCATTTCCATAGATTCTTTAACTGCATCTCCAACAGGAGCTCCAATTATTTCTTTATATTTATCAAATGGTACCTTAATATCCATAGCAACATAATCAGTGTAATCAAGTAATGGTTCTAATCTATCTGGATAAACAGCACTTGTATCTAATTTAGTTTCAAGACCAATATCCTTTGAATATTTTAGTATACTTAATACATCATCTGATTGAACAAGTGGTTCACCACCAGATACAATAACTGCATCCATAAAATCGGCATTATGATTAATAAGCTCTAAAACTTCATCTAAAGGTTTTTCTGTTTTATCATTTAATAATTCAGGATTTTGACAATATGGACACCTAAGAGGACATTGTGATAAAAATATCATAAAAGACATTCTACCATGAAAATCAACACTTGAAACAACAGATCCCCCATAATACATTAAATCATCCCACTTAAATATTTAATAGCAGTTTACTCTACAATAGTATGTAAAATATCAATAAATTTTTTATCTTCTTCTAAAGTTGCAATACTTATTCTAATCCAATAATTATCAATACCTTTAAAAGAAGTACAATCACGTACAATTACACCTTTTTTCATTAATTCATGAGTAAGTTCTGCTGCAGTATAACCACTATCATGAAGGTCAATTAACATAAAGTTTGATTTAGATTTAAATACACTTAATGTTTTAAATTTAGAAACTTCTTCATATAAATAATCTCTTGATTCAATTCCTTTAGAAGTAGAATATTTAATAAATTCTTTATCTTTAAGTGTAGCCATTGCTGCAACATAAGATAATCTAGTAAGAGAAAATACAGGTTTTACTCTTAACATATAATCAATTGTTTCAGAATCAGCTAAACCATAACCTATTCTTAAACCTGCAAGACCCATAACTTTAGACATTGTTCTTATAATAAAAACATTAGAATAATCATTAATTAATTTAGATTGAGTTTGTTCTGAATATTCAAAGTATGCTTCATCAATAACAACTAATGCATCAGTAGCTTCAATAATAGTTCTTAAATCTTCTTCATTTACAACTGCTCCAGAAGGATTGTTAGGAGAACAAATAAAAATCATTTTAGTTTTATCACTAATTGCATTTAAAACAGATTGAACATCTAAAGTATTATTATTCATATTCCATTTAGCATATACTGGTATTGCTCCATAAGGTTTGAATAAAAATTCATAATAAGTATATGTTGGAAGAGGTACTATAAATTCATCTCCAGGATTTATAAATGTTTTTGCTAAAACATCAATAATTTCATCTGCACCATCACCAGAAACAATTACATTTTCAGTTTTAACATTAGCATATTTAGCAAATTCTTCTCTTAATTCTTCTAAATCAGTTTCAGGATAACGGTTAACATTATCTGCTTCTTTTTTAATTGCTTCAATAGCTTTTTCAGATGGTTCCCAAGGATTTTCATTAGAACCTAATTTAATAATATCTTCTTTATTTAAGCCAAATTCATTAGCAATTTCATCCTCAGACCTTCCAGGTACATAAGGATCCAATTCTTTTACAACATCTCTTGCATTCATTTTACAAACCACGATTAATTTATAAAAAATATATAATATAAAAATTTTTATGTAAATAAACTAAAAAATAATAAAATTTATAATAAAAAGATAAAAATTAAGATTTTACTTAAAAATTTAATTTAAATAATATTATAATAAAAACTGAAATTAAAACCTTAATTTTAGATAAAAATTATTTGAAATAATAAAAATAAAAAAATAATAAGATAAATGCTTAAATTAAATCAAAGATTCAAATCTAATCAAGATTATATGATTTAGAAAGTTTAACATAATGATCTGCATTTTCTTGAATTGATTTAATTTGTTCTTCAGATACCTCTTTTATAAGTTTACCAGGAACACCTAAAATTAAACTTCCTTCAGGGAATTCTTTTCCTTCACTTACAACTGCTCCAGCACCTACAATAGAATTTTTACCAATATGTGCATTATTAAGGACTGTAGCATTCATACCAATAAGAACATTATCTTCAATAGTACATCCATGAACAACTGCACCATGACCAATAGTTACATTATCACCAATAGTTAATGGTATATCTTTAGTAGCATGAAGTACACAATTATCTTGAACATTTGAATTTTTACCTATTTTAATTGGTGCTACATCACCTCTAATAACTGCACCATACCAAACAGATACATTTTCATCAAGTTCAACATCACCTACAATATGAGTACCTGGAAATATTTCAGTACTTTCTTTAATTTCCATATTTTATAACCTCACTAATTTTTAAAATTAAATCTAATTAAAGATTAAAATTATTAATATAAACAATAACTTATAAATATTTTACTTCAATATACAAAAAATTAAAATATATACTTATTTTTAATAAAAATAATAAAAATTAAAATATATATTAAAATTCAATTAAAGATAATAAAATCAATCATCATTACCTTTATTTTGAATAATATGCTCTTGTTTTAATAAAACTCTTTTATTAGAACCAACATCAGTAGTTATTAAAACACCAGAACCTATTGAAGAATTAGATCCTACTTTTACACCAGGACTTAAACTAGAGTTAATACCTGTTTTTGTATAATCTCCTACAATAGCTCCTAATTTACGTCTACCACTATCAATTTTTTTATTTTTAATAATAGTCCTAACAGTTCTATTATCAAAACGTAAATTTGCAATATTAGTTCCTGCTGCAATATTACAATTAGAACCTAAAACAGAATCTCCAACATAACTTAAATGACTTACATTAGTATTTTCCATAATAATTGAATTTTTAATTTCTACAGCATTACCTATATGAACATTATCTCCAAAGTAAGTATTACCTCTAATATAAGAATTAGGTCCTATATCACAATTTTTACCAATATATACTGGCCCTTCAATATATACCCCAGATTTAATAATACTTCCTTCATCAAGGTGAACTTCACCATGAATAGTTACTCCATTTTCTATTTCACCTTTAATTTCAGTTTTTACATTATTAAGTAACTTTTCATTAATTTCAATAAGTTCCCATGGTTTACCTACATCAATCCAATTTTTAGTTGTTTTATGCCCTCTTACTGTTTTACCATCTTTAATTTGCATAATTAAAGAATCAGTAATTTCATATTCTCCACGAGGAGATAATTCAGTATTATCAATTTTTTCAAATATATCTTCATTAAATATATAAATTCCTGTGTTAATTAAATTACTTGGAGCTTCTCCTTTTTCAGGTTTTTCAATAATATTTATTACATTATGATCTTCTACTTCAACAACCCCAAATCCAGTTGGATCTTTAATTTCTTTTAAAACCATTAAAGTATCTGGTTTATTTTCTTCAAAATCAGTGATAATCTCAGATAATATTGAAACATCTAAAATAATATCCCCATTAAGAGCTATAATACTATCATCAATAAAATCGGAAGCATAACCAATAGCATTAGCAGTTCCTCTTAAATCAGTTTGAGTTTTATAAGAAATATTTACTCCAAAATCACTTCCATCTTTGAAGTAACTTTTAACCATGTCTTCTTTATATCCTACAATTAAAAGAATATCTTTAATACCACAATCTCTTAATGCTTCTATATTATATTGGATGATTGGTTTTCCAGCTACAGGTAACATTGTTTTAGGCTTTGTAATAGTTAACGGCCTCATCCTTGTTCCTTCACCTGCACTTAAAATTACGGCTTTCAATTTTAATTCCTCCGATTATAAATCACAATTAACTAATCAAAAATTCTCAAAATAATATTTCTAATTGATAAAATATTGACTTATAATAAATATTTTGTTTTAACTATACTTATTATTTTGTATATTAATAATATTAAATTTTAATGTTTTTAATATATTAAAAAACTTTAAAAAATCTTAAATAAGATATAAAATATTTATTTTATAAAAAAATAATAAAAAATAAAACTATTAAATATTTAAAAAAAATTAAGATACTTAATAT
>NZ_MRCT01000041.1 GCF_002208625.1 Methanobrevibacter sp. 87.7 | reverse complement strand
ATTTTAGTTTTAAATTTTTTTTATAAAAAATAAGTTTTAATTTTTTTTAATTATTTATAAATAGTATTTTTAAAATTTTATAAAAAAGGTAAAAATTAGGAAGTTTAAATATTAAAGAATTTTTCAGCATTTTTATATGAAACTTTTTTAATATCTTTTTTAGCATATCCTAATTTTTTAAGTGTTCTAACTGTTTTAGGAACAGATAATGGATCTGAAGGTTTATTACTTATATCACTATTTAATAAGAATTTATTAAAACCATAATTGTTTAGTATGTAAACTGCATCTGAAACATCCATTTTTTGAGGTTGTACTGTAAGACCTAAAGTAAAATCTTCATCAATTACATCATTTATAACTTTTGGATTAATATGGTCTATTACAACAAGTTTAGGATTTATTGTATCTAATACAATTTTTTTAATTTCTTTTAAAACTGATTTTTTATGTTTTCTTGGTGTATGTACAATTACTTTTGTTTTAGTTTCATCAGCTATTTCTAATTGTTTTTTAAATACTTCTTTTTCTTGTTTTGTTAAATCTTCAAGACCTATTTCTCCAATTGCTACAATATCTTTGTTTTCAATATATTTGTATAAATTTTCATAGATTAAATCAGGTTTAATATTAACATTTGCTGGATGTATTCCAAGTGCAACTTTTAAATCAAGTCCATATTCTGCAGCACGTTTTGTGTCATAGTTTAGTATTCTTTCTAAATGATTTAATAATACTGTTTCATTCATTAAATCATATGGATAGAAACTACAGGTAATTGCAGTATCTATTCCTGCAGTATACATTTTCTCAAAATCTTCACTACTTCTTGAATCACAATGAGTATGTGTATCTATCATATTATTACTTCCATTTTATAAACAGTATAATTTTATATTTGAATAATTATTTAATGTTTATGTATTTATTTTAAATATCGTTTTTTATTCGGTTTTTTTAATATTTATTTATTTTTTGTATAGTTTTTTTATTTTTTTAGTATTGTTTTTAATTATTTTTTATAATTTTTTATTTTATACTGTATATGATTAAAATCTTATTAATTTTATATTTATCTAATTGTTTTAATATATTCTTATTATTTTTATTTTTAAGAATTATTTGTTAATATATAGTTGTTTTAACTATTTAAATATCTTAAAAAGATTTATATATTACTTTAATCAATTATTTAATTAGTTAAAAGATTTTTAAAATTTTTATTTTTTTATTCTTATTATATTAATTATTTTAAAATAATTAATTTTTAATATTATTAAAAATTCTTTTTATTTTATTAATCTTTTATATTATTTTTTCTATTTTATTTTTTAGACGATTTGGGGATTGAATTTTTCATATTATTATTTAAAAGGTGTCAATATGGATAAATTGATTGAAAAAAATAATTTGAAAAGAAATTATTTAATTAAATTTGATAGTATCTTTGATGAATTGTCTTTTTTAACAAATTCTAATGATCGTTTATATATTTTAAAATATCTTTTAAGATATGGATGTGGAAATTTTTCTGAAATGCATAAAAATCTAAAATTAACATATCCTACATTAAGTAATAATATTAATCGTTTACAAGAAATGGGATTTGTTGTTAAGAAAAATTCAAAGTTTTACTTAACTAATAGTGGAAAAATAAAAACACGTTTAATTTTTAATCTAAATAATTCAATTGAAGTTATAGATTCATATAAATTATTATGGTCTAATCATACAATTGAGGATTTTCCAGATGAACTTTTATTAAATATTAATCTTTTAAGAAATTCAAAGATTATAAGTTCATTTAGAACTAATATCTATGGTTTAGATGATTTAATTGTAGAAAATTTGAAAAAAAGTAAATTTATTTACCTTATAATTTCTGAAGTAAACTTTAAATATGCAGATTTAATTTCACATTCTTTAAATAATAATACACCTGTATATCTAATTCTTCCACGAAATATTTACAATAAATTTCTTGAATTAATTGATAAACAAATATTAAAATTTGCTTTTTATAATAAAAAATTGCATTTACTTGCAACAAATAAATTATTTAAATTTAATTTATTTTTAAATGATTTTATTTTCTGTATTAATTTATTTTACAATGATGGTTTAATCGATAAAAACAAATTACTTATTTCCCATGATGAAAATTCATTAAAATGGGGAAAATCTCTTTTTGATATTTGTTATAGTAATAGTGGTACAAAATATGGTTCATTTATTAAATCTGAATGATTTTATTTAGTGAGGGAATTTTATGTCTAATAAGGCAAATATATTATTAAATAAAACAATTTCATTAACAAGATCTAAATTAAAATCTTATGTATTTTTAAATTTAGTTAATCAAAATAAGAATTTTTCAGAGTTAAAATTATTAGGACAAACATCATCTATATCCAACACTATTCATTATTTTGAAGATAATCAAATTATTGGACTTAAAAATGATGATTCTTATGGTCTTGCATCTGAAGGTGAAATTATTGCTATTAATTATTTAAATTTTTTAGATGCTTGGCCTACTAAAGGAGTTTCTGATTTTTTAAATAAACATATAATTGATGATATTCCTAGTCCTTTCATTGATAAATTATATTTACTTCATAATGGAAAGTTACTAACTTATGATTTTAATTCACCATATGAATCTTTTAATGTATATACTAATTTGATTAGTAAAACTCATAGTTTAAATATTGTTCTATCTATATGTTCAAGTGAACATATTAAGATTTTATCTAATTTAGTAAGTACTGATTCTAGTTTTATTTTAAATATTATAGTTACAGATTCTATTTTATATGAATTATATAAAAATCATACTGAAGATTTTAATATTTTATTAACTTTGTCTAATGTTAATTTCTATAAATCTAATTCTGAACTTGATATTTTTTTAAATTCTGGAAGTAATTTTTTAAGTATTCAATTGTTTGATTTAGATAATGAATATGATACTATGTTCATGTTCTATGACACATCTAAATCTGGAACATTATGGGGTAAAAAATTGTTTAATTATTTTTTAAATGATTCTAAAAAACTTAATATTAAGTCATCTAATGATTTAGATAAATATTTCATTAAAGAGTAATTTTTTTACTCATATCATGATTTAATAAGTATTAAATTTCATTAAAGTGTAATTTTTTACTTCATATTATGATTTAATAAGTATTAAATTTAATTTTTGTTTAGATTTTAAAATTAGCTAAATATTTATTAAAAATAGTATTTTTACTAATATTTACGTAGTTTATTAAAAAATAGTGTTTTATTTATTAGTAATTTTTAAATGAATATTTTATTAAAAAATAGTATTTAATATAATTAGTAAGCTTTTTAAATTTTAAAAATTAGTTTTTAATTTAATATTTTTAAATTATTTATTTTTTTTATTTTTTTTTCAAGAAATAGCTATTTTTGGTTTTAGTATTTTTTTTGTGGTTTTGAGGTTTTTTAGTTTTTTTTTATTATTTAGGTATTAGTAGTATTAAAATTTTTTAGTTTGTTTTATTTAGTTAAGCTATTAAATTGTTTTAGCCATTTTATAAAAATTAGTAAATGTAAATAATTAATGAATAATTAATATTTATTCATTAAAATAATTATTAATATATTCATTTAATTCATCAATGCTTATTCTGTCTTGTTCTTCAGTATCTCTATTTCTTACAGTAACTGATTTATCATCAATAGTATCAAAATCTACAGTAATTGCAAGAGGAATACCAATCTCATCAGATTTTGCATATTTTTTACCAATAGATCCAGAAACATTATAATCTACAGTATAACCTTCTTCTCTAAGGGTATTTGTAATTTTTTGACTAATTTCTGGCATTTCTTTTTTATTTTGAAGTGGAAATACACTTATTTGAATTGGAGCTACTTCTTTTTTAAATTTGAAATATTCTTTTTCTCCTTCATCAACAAAGGAATGTAATAATACACAGTATAATATACGATCAATACCAAATGATGGTTCAATTACATGTGGAATTATTTTTTCTCCTTTAACTTCTTCTTCAACATCTTCAAAATTAACATGTTCTGGTAATAATTCTAAATCAGTATCTAAGCTAATTATATATTTTCCATCATTTTCAAGACTAGTTTTAATTTCTTGGATTTCTTCAGAATTTAAATTATCTAAGTATGATTTTACTTTAGGGCTGTATTGTTTAAATGAAGGACCAAATTTAGCCATATTTGGTTTAATTATTGTTTTTTTAACTAATTTAGGTTCATCATAAGGTATATATACATTTAATTCTTCATTACTTTCTTTAGAATGTGCTGTTAAATCATAATTTCCTCTATCTGCAATACCTATAATTTCAACCCATCCATATTTATCGGTTTTACATTCAACATCCCAACAATCAAGAGCATAATGAGCCATTTCTCCTGGTAAATGTTGTCTGAATCTTAATACTTCTTCAGGAATTCCAAGTTCTTCTAAAAATTTTCTTGCAAGATATAATTGATAAATGAGTACTTCACTAGATACAATACCTTTATCTAATGCTTCTTTAGCTGTTACATTTATTTCTTCAGTTTCATTAATTTGAACTTCTTGTGAACATAATCTAAATTTAACATTTTCAATTGTATGGAATTTAGGATGTTTTTTATTATTTGGATTTAAAAATATTTCTGCTTCTGCTTGTGTAAATTCACGAAGTCTAATAACTCCTTGTCTTGGAGAAATTTCATTTCTGTATGCTTTTCCAAGTTGAACTACTCCAAATGGTAATTTTCCTCTAAAGTATCTTAACATTCTTTTAAATAATATGAAAATTCCTTGTGCAGTTTCTGGTCTCATGTATCCAACTTTATTTCCTTTTGCACCAATTTGAGTTTTAAACATTAAGTTGTAATCCCAGATTTTAGAAAGTTTTCCACCACATTCACTACATCTAATATTATTGTCTTCAATTATTTTATCTAGTTCTTCATTTTCTAAACTTTCTACATCTTTATTAATGTTTTCTTCAATAATATGGTCTGCTCTGTAAACTTCACCACATTCTGTACATTTACACATAGGATCAGTAAAATTATCTACATGTCCAGATGCTTTAAGAACTTCTTTTGGCATTACAGTAGGTGCTTCAATTTCTGAGAAACCTTCACGTACAACATACTGTTTTCTCCATCTTTGCATAATATTATTTTTTAATGCAGCTCCAAGAGGTCCATAATCTGTAAATCCAGAAACTCCGGAATAAATTTCAAAAGAAGGCCATAAAAAACCTCTTTTTCTACTAATATTGGTCATTTTATCATGATTCATTTAATAACTCCAAATAAGTTTTTTTATTTATATTATAATAATTAAACTTTGTTTTTCTATCTCTAAATCTTCTTAAAATGATTCTTTATATTAACAAAGTATAAATTTATAAATTTTATTTTTTATATTTGTTCTTAAGAATTCTATAAATTTATAATAATATTTTGTAATTAATTTTTAATAATCCTTTATGTATTTAAATAAAAATTAAAGCTTTAATTTAAAAGAATTTTCTAGAAATATTTATTTATTTAATTCATAATCATATTTTATACGACTACTTTCAGGACTTTTTTGTCCCATATATTTACTATTTCTATCTGGATGTCCATAAGGTTTTTCTGCAGGATTTGTCATAGTTTCAAAAACAAGTTGACATACTCTTTGTCCAGGATATAATGCTACAGGCATTGCTCCAATATTTGAAATTTCAAGAGTAATTTTACCTTCAAATCCAGGATCTATATAACCAGCAGTTACATGCATTGTAACTCCTAATCTTCCCATAGATGAACGACCTTCTACACGTGCAACTAAATCATCTGGAACTTTAACATATTCATAGGTTGTTGCAAGTGCAAATTCTCCAGGGTGTATTATAAAAGCATCATCATTATTAACAGTTATTGATTCCATATATGATGCAAGGTCATCATCATCTTTTGGATCAATATATGGTTTTCTAATAACTCTAAATACTTTAAATTCATCACCTAATCTCATATCAACTGATGAAGGTTGAATTTGTTCTTGATCTTTTAAAGGGTCAATAACAATTTTTCCATTGTTTATATATTCTTTAAGATCCTTATCACTTAAAATTGCCATATTTTATCCTCAATTCTTTTAATTAAATTATTCTTTACCACGTAACATTTGGTTAATATGTCTTAATATTCCTATAAATGTGTGTGCTTCTCTACCTGTAATAAATGCACGATTAATAATATTTTTAAATGTTTTTAATCCATTTTTCTTTTTATGTTCTGGAATATTTAGTGTATCTATGATTTCTTCCATATCTTTTAATAGATATTTCTTTTCAATATAAGTACTTTCAGTTAATCCTTCTTTAGGAAAACTGTTTTTATTTTTAAATATTTCATAGAAAATGATTGCTGCAGCATGAGTTATATTCATTATAGGATAACTTGGGTCTGTAGGAATAGATACAATCATGTCACATTTATCTATTTCTTCATTTGTTAGACCATCACCTTCTCTTCCAAATAGTATTGCAGAAGTATTATTTGGATTTATTTTTTTACCTAATTCTTCTGGTTTTATAGGTATTCTTGAAAGATTATAACTTCCACCAGGTGCACCTGTAGTTCCTACTATAAAATCAATTTGTTTAGATTCTAAAAAGCTATTTAAATCTGGATAAATTTCTGCTGTTTCTACAATTTTTTTTGCATGCATTGCTTGATAATATGCATCATCTTTTAGTTTGCATGGATTTATCAATACTAAATTTTTTAAACCAAAATTTGCCATTGTTCTTGCAAGAAATCCAACATTACCTGATGTTTCACATTCTACAAAAACAATGTAAATATTATTTCTAATTTCTTTTGCAGCATCTGAGAAATTATTTTCATTATTAATAATTCCCCTAGTTGTAGAACTGGAAATTGCTTTTGTTTTAGATTTAGATTTGGTCTCAGATTCTTTTTTATCTGATTCTTTAACTAATGGTGTATTTTCTATAATGATTTCTTCTTCTGTAGCAGTATCTCCGATATTAACACCTTCTTTTTCATGTTTCATCTGCATAAGCTTCTTGTAATAATTCTATAAGGTTTATTGCTTTAATCTCTTCTAAACCTTCATCATTTAATGCATCTTGAATATTACGTTGGCAGAATGGACATATACTAATAACATTTTCTGCTCCAGTATCTTTAATCATGTCTACTTTTTCTTTTGCTAAAGTCATTGCAATTTCAGGTTTTGCACTTTTTACTCCTCCACCTGCACCACAACATTGGCATGGGTGTTTCATTTCTCTAAATTCTATACCTGGGATTTTTTCTAAGATTTCACGTGGTTCATCTTTAATTCCTTGTCCTCTTGCAAGGTGACATGGATCATGCCAAGTTACAATTTTATTAACTTCTTTCATTTTAGAGTAATCTAATTTATCAATAAGGAATTCACTAATATCTTGAACATTAAGATTTGAACCATATTTTGGATGGTCATTTTTAAGAGTAGCTCCACAACCAGCACATATTGTTATTACAGTATCATAATCTTTAAAGACTTCCTTATTTTTATCTGCAAGTTCTTGTATTAAATCTGTTTGACCAGTTTTAATAAGTGGAGAACCACAACATACTTGTCCTTCAGGTACATCAACATCAATATTATTAGCTTTAAAAACATCCATTAATGCATAACCAACTTTTTGTAATCTGTAATCAACCATACATCCTGTGAATAATGCATATTTTGCTTTTTTATCAGATTTATGTGTTTTATTATAATTTTCAATAAATCCTCCTTCTTCAGGATAAGATACAGATCTTGTTGTTTCTTTAACAGATTTATGTATTCCTTTATGTGCATCTAAAGGTCCAAGACCATCATTTACAATTAATGCTCTAAGTTTTTCTATTGCATCACCATAATTGTTTATATTTTTAGGACAAACTGATTCACATTTTCTACAACTTGTACAATCATAAATTCCTTCAGATAATATTTCGTTTAAACGGTCATTGTCATTTCTTGGATCAAACTGGAATTTTGATAAATATCTCATGAAGTAAGGTCCTGCATATTCATCACCAAAATGTTTAACAACAGGGCAACTAGTAAGACATGAATAACAATCAATACAAGTTCTAACTTTTTTTGTTTCTTCAATTTCTTCAGGACTTAAATCAAGATTAATTTTTTTACTTTCTTTAGAATTTAATTCTAATTCTAAGTCTGCTGTTTTATTTTCATAAGGTGTTCTATCAACTATTAAATCTTTAATAATCGGTAGATTTAATGGTTCAATAATATCTCCATCTTTAATTTCTTGTTTACATGCAAGTGTTCCATTTCCATTAACTTTAACACCACAAGAACCACATTGTCCTGCTCTACAGGAGCTTCTGAAACTAATATCTGCATCATATTTATCATTAATCATATTTAATGCATCTAAAACTTTCATTTTATTTGTTTCTTCAATTTCATAACTTTCAAAATAAGGTTCTTTATCTTTTTCTGGATTGAACCTTGAAACTTTAATTGTAATCATGATGTATTCAAATCCTTTAATTTTTTCATAAAGTTTATTAAAAAAGTATTTATTAATATTATAATTTTATATTTTATATGTAAAATAATTATTTATTATAACAATATATTGAATAAATATTTATTATTAAAATTTATATTATTAGATTAATTTTTTACTAAATATTTATAATAATTATATATATTTCCTTAGACTAAAATATAAATTAATAAAGTGTATTTTTAGCTATTTGTATTTACAAGTATTTTTTTAGAATTTTATTTTTTTATTTAAATTAGATTTTTTAATAATTTATTTAAAATTTTTAATTTTTTAGTTTAAGTTTTAAATAAAATTTTTTTGTATTTACAATTTTTAAAAGTATAATTAATTTATTATTATTTTAATAATTTTTTTGAAATATTGAGGTAAATTTATGGGTTATGAACAATTAGTTAATGGTAAAAAAGGAGATAAATTATTTTTACTAGGTAATGAAGCAGCAGTAAGGGGGGCTATTGAAGCAGGTTTATCTGTTGCAGCAACTTATCCGGGAACTCCTTCTTCTGAAATTGGAAATATTTTATCTGTTATTGCTAAAGATGCAGGTATTTATTTTGAATTTTCAACTAATGAGAAAGTGGCTATGGAAGTAGCAGCTACTTCTGCTGTTTCTGGTCTTAGATCATTTACATTTATGAAACATGTTGGTTTAAATGTAGCAGCAGATTCATTTGTTACAACTGGTTATTCTGGTGTTAAAGGAGGAATGGTTATATTAGTAGCAGATGATCCGTCTGTATTTTCATCACAAAATGAACAAGATACAAGAAATTATGCTCGTCTTGCAAATATTCCTGTACTTGAACCATCTAATCCTCAAGAAGTAAAAGATATGATGGTTTATGGTTTTAATCTTTCTGAAGAATTAGAAATTCCAGTTATTATAAGAACCACTACTCGTGTTTCTCATATGCGTGGAATTGTTGAATTTGGAGATATTCAAAAACAAAATGGTAAAGAAAGTGAAAATCATTGGAATACTGGTCATTTTGATAAAAATCCAGAAGCATATGTTCCAGTACCAGCAAACTCTGCAGGAATGCATGAAAGATTAGTTGATAAAATAGATGATTTCTCTAAAAAATCTGCAAAATCTGAATTTAATAAAATAATTACAACTAGTGAAAATGCTAAAATTGGTGTAATAGCATCAAGTAGTGCATTTAACTATGTATATGATGTTGTAAATGAAGATAATATAGAAGCTAATTTCTTAAAATTAGGTCTTTCTTATCCTGCTCCAAATGATTTAATTTTAGATTTTATTAAAGATTTAGATCAAATATTTGTTGTTGAAGAAGTTGATCCAATTATTGAAAGGGATGTCCTCCTTGTAATTGGTTTAAATGGTCTTTCAATACCTGTTCATGGTAAAATCGATGGAACTTTCCCAAAAATTAAAGAATTTAATTGTGATATTGTAAGAAAAGGGCTTTCAAAAGTTTTAGGTTATGAAACTGAAAAAAGATGTTTTGCAAAAACTGAAGATCTTAATAAGATTATTGAAAATTTACCTGGAAGAGCACCTACATTATGTGCAGGTTGTTCACATAGAGCTACCTATTATGCTGTAAAACAAGCATTAAAAGAAGCTAAAATATCTCAAGATGATGTTATATTTGCATCTGATATTGGTTGTTATACTTTAGGTATTAATGCTCCATATAGGGAAGCAGATTATCTTTTAAGTATGGGTTCAAGTATTGGTGATGGTTGTGGATTTAGTGTATCTACAGATCAAATGGTTATGAGTTTTATTGGAGATTCTACTTTCTTCCATAGTGGTGTAGCTCCTCTTATTAATGGAGCACATAATAAACATAAATTTATTGTAACTGTACTTGATAATCGTATTACTGCAATGACTGGTGGTCAACCTAACCCAGGAATGCCTATAGATGGTATGGGTGATGAAGCTCCTGAAATTTCAATACGTGAACTTGCAAAAGCTTCAAAAGCAAGTTTTGTTAGAGTAGTAAATCCTTTAAATTTAAAACAAACTGTTGATACTTATAAAAAAGCATTTGAAAATGATGGTGTTTCTGTAATTATTGCAAAATCTCCATGTACATTAATTAAAGGATTCCATAAAAAACCACCTGTACATGTAAATTATGATAAATGTACTAATTGTGATACTTGTATTAATGAATTAGCATGTCCAGCAATTAGTAAAATTAATGATAAAATTGTAGTTAATCAATCTATGTGTACTGGTTGTTCTATTTGTATGCAAATTTGTCAATATGGTGGATTTGAACAAGCACAAGAGTGAGGTATTATCATGAGTGAAAATAATTATTCAATTTATATTTGTGGTGTTGGAGGTCAAGGAATTATTAAAACTTCTACAATTATTGGTGAAGCTGTAATGAATGAAGGTTATAATGTAGTTATGAGTGAAATTCATGGAATGTCTCAAAGAGGAGGTTCTGTTTCTACAGAACTTAAAATTGGTGATTTTAAAAGTTCTATTTTAGAAAATCATACTGCAGACATGATTCTTGGATTTGAACCTTCTGAAGTTATTAGAGGATTACATAAAGCAAATAAAGATACTTATTTGGTATTTAATACTACTCCTATAGTTCCTGCACAACTTGCAAGTTCAAAACAATCTTATCCTAATGTTGATTTTATGATAAATTCATTAAAACAGAACTTTAATAATGTTCATCCAGTTGATGGAAATGCTTATGCTAAAGAAGCTGGAAGTATGTTATCATTGAATATGGCATTACTTGGTTCTGCAGTTGCAGTTAAATCATTCCCTATTTCAAAAGATTTAATCATTGAAGCTATGAAAAATAATCTTAAAGAAAAATTCCATAAAATGAATATTAAAGCTTTTGAATTAGGATATAATGCAGTTAAACAATAATTTTTTATTTTCTTTTTTTTTTTATTCTAGTTTTTTTTATTTTTTTTATAATTTATTATGTATTTTTTTAAGTTTTTTAATAGTTTTTAAATATTAATTATTATAAAATTAATATAAGGTGAGAAAATGTCATATAAAATTAATAATGCTATTATCAAAAGAGATAGTGATGGAAGTAATAAATTTAATTTAATTGATTCTAATGGGGAATTTAAAGATAAAGATGTATTAGTTGCTATTGATAGTGATGATTTAATTACTATACAATTATTAATTAATGCAATTATTGATAATGATTTTGAAAGATGGAATAGAATTGAAGTAAATGAATCTGAATCACTTAAAAATTTATTTGTAAAATTAGGTTATACTAGAGAAGAATTACTTGAATTGTTAAAAGAAATATAGCTTATTTATATATATTTCACTTAAAATTAAATAGATAATTTTATATGTAATATTTTATCAATCTTAAATTGAATTTGTTTTCATTTAATAAAAAATATACTTTATATTTAATATAATTAAATGAATAATTTTATATGTGATATTCAATTAATTTTTAATTGAATTTGTTTTCTTAAAAAAAATAAAAAAATAAGGTGGTTCAATATGCCTGAATTTAAATTAACTAATTTGTCTAGTTCAGCAGATTGTGAGATTCTAATGGCTATTGATTATGATGATGATGGTGAAGTAGAGAATCAAGAATTTTACACTGGTTCCGATTGGACAGACAATCCTGCAGAATTAAGGGAAAATACTACTTTTATCTGTGATGAAGAAGAACAAGAAGAATGGAATTATTTCTTTAACGGTTTTATGCATCTTCTTGAAACTGGGGAGTTAATTGAAGAATTAAAAAATCTTAAAGAAATTAATGATTCTTATGAATTTGATGATGAAGATATTAAAGTTGAATTAACTGAAGAAGATTAAATCTTCTTTTTTCATCATAATAATTTGCTTTTTTTATTTATATAAA
>NZ_MRCT01000040.1 GCF_002208625.1 Methanobrevibacter sp. 87.7 | reverse complement strand
AAATAAAATAATCATATAAAAATAAAAAATTCAAATATATACTCTAAAATCATAAAAAAAATAAATGAATAAAAAAAATTAAAACAAATGTCTTTAAATAATAAAAAAATAAAATCTTAATAAAAAAATTAAATAAATAAAAAGTTTAAATTTTATAAGAAATAAACTAATTTTATATTAAAACTCATAAATTACTTTAATTAAAATTAATAATTTAATTAAAAAAGTATATTAATAAAAATTTACTTTAATTTAGAATATTATAATTTAAGAAAAGGTATAACATGATAAATAAAGAATATCTTATTGAAAACATAAAAAGAATAAGAAAAGAAATTGGTCATGAAGATATAGAATTTAATATTAAAGAACTTAACTATTGTGATAATACTAATGAACTATGGATAATAACTGAAGATAGACCAGATAAATCTGCAATAATTGGAAAAGGTGGATGGGTTGTTGGTCGTCTACGTGAAGAACTTGGATTTGAAAGTATACATGTTGAAAGCTATACAGACTTTATACAAAAAGAATACAGATTAAAACTTTCATATAAGAAATTAAATTCAATACTTAATAATAAAGATGAAAATTATTTTGCATATACACCTCTTATGAATCTTAAAAACACAATGAAAAATAAAATTGATAATATTTATTCATTTAATTTAAAAGATTATCTTGAAGAAAATTATAAAGATACCTTTAATGATAATTCTATAGAACATAAAGCAGTTGTAGCACTTTCAGGAGGTGTTGATAGTAGTTTTTCACTTGTATTTGCTAAATATCTTGGATTTAATCCAATAGCAATTACAATAGATCCTGGAACAATAGTATTACCAAAACAATTTAAATATAATATTGATAATTTATGTAATGCTTTACCTGCAGAACATAAATATATTCCAATTGATTATACAAATTTAGTTGAAGAAGCATTTACTGGTAGATTCCATCCTTGTGGTAGATGTTCAGGAACAATAGAAAAAAGGATTTTTCAATATAGTCTTGAAAATAATATACCTCTTGTAATATTTGGAGATATGTTATCAACAGGTAGCCAATGTATTACTGATAACTACTACAATAATGAAATAGTCCAACGTTTAAACCTACCTGCATCCCTTTCATGTGGTAAATTAGATGGTAAACATATAATGAAAGACTATCCAATAAAATCAATAAAAGGATTTGGATGTCCTCTCTTATATGAAGTACATAAAAAATTCCCACATATGAAAAAATATTCAATTCAAAGAATTTTAAGAGAAACTAGAGCTGGTGCTTTAGAAGTTGGAGAAGCTTTAGATTTAATATGGAGTTTTTATAGAACAGATTAAAATTAAAACTCAATTTTTTAAAAATTAAAAATAAAGTTTTTACAAAAAAACTATTAAAATTCCATTTTCTATAAAATTAAAATAAAATTTTTACAAAAAACTATTAAAATTCTTTTTTTATATTTTATTAAGAAATATAAATTTAAATAATAAATTAATTTTTGATATAATAAATAAAATAAATTTATTTCAAAAATTATATAAAAAATAAAAAAAATTTTTATAATTTAACTAAAAAAATATAAAATTTTATTAATAATTAAAAATATAACAATTGTTAATAAAACATTAAAAATTTAATTAATAAATAAATTATAAAAAAATAAAAAATTTATATAATAAAATATAGAAAAATCTATACATTATGCCTTATTAGTTTTAATGGAAAAATATTTGTCTCGTAAACAAATGATAGGGGTTCAATTCCCCTATAAGGCTTTAAATAAAAAGATAAAAGATTATTATGAAAAAGAAAGTATGTCCTAGATGTGGATCACGTAATGTAGAATGGATTATACCTCAAGTATGGTCTAGATGGGTATGTTATAATTGTGATTATACTGGACCAATAATTGAAGTTGACGATGAAATGGAAAATAAAATCGTTAAAAATTGGAAAGAAAATAAAGAAGAAATTCTATATAAAGAATCACTTAGAAAAAATAAAGATAATGAAGAAGATGAAAATGAAGAATTAAGTGATGAAGAAATAGATGAAAAACTAAAAAAATTAGGTATTTAATTAAAAAATAAAACTAAAAATTTAAAATATAAAAATAATTAAAAAAATAGAATTAAAAATTTTAAATTAATAAAATAAAAAAATAATTAAAAAAATAGAATCATAATTTAAAATTAATAAAAAAGAGAATTATTCTCCTCTTTCTTCTTTAATAAACTCTTTAATATGATTCATAGCAAGAGTAACCATTTCCGGTGATGGACCACCAGGAACTTTTCTCATTTTAACATTTTCTAATGGATTAAGAGCATCACTAACTAATTTTTCATCAAGATTTAATTTATCAAAACCAAGTTCCTCTGCAACATCATCAACAAATTTACTTGTAACATCAGTTGCTTCTAAACCTTGAGCAGTTGCCTCATTAACAACACGTCCAACAATTTTATGTGCTGTTCTAAATGGTATTTTTCTTTCTCTAACCATAATATCTGCTAAATCAGTAGCTGTAGCAAAGTTTTTACCTGCAAGTTCAAGACATCTATCTTCATTAAATGTTACAGATAAAAGCATTTTAGATACAATACTTAAAACAGCTTTAGATTCTTTAAAACTTCTCCATAAATGAGGAGTAATTTCTTGTAAATCTCTATTATATGTATATGGTAATGCTTTAAGCATAGTTAAAACAGTGACTAATTCTCCATTAACACGAGTAGCTTTACTTCTTGCAACTTCTGCAACATCAGGGTTTTTCTTTTGAGGCATAATAGAAGAAGTTGAACAATAAGCATCATCCATTTTAATTACACCAAATTCATAAGTACTCCAAAGAATTAATTCTTCACAAATTTTAGATAAAGTAGTACAAAGTGATGCAAGATCAAAAATTGCTTCTGCAGCAAAATCACGAGAAGAAACACCATCCATTGAATTTTCAAGGTATCCATCAAATCCTAAAAGTTTAGTAGTAAGTTCTCTATTAATTGGAAAACTAGTAGTAGTCATTGCTGCAGATCCTAATGGATTAAGATTAACTCTTTTATAAGTATCAGATAACCTTTGATAATCTCTTTTTAATGCTTGAACATGAGCCATTAAATGATGAGCAATAGTAATTGGTTGAGCATGTTGAAGATGTGTAAAACCAATAAATACAGATTCTTTATAATTATCTGCCATATCAACTAAATTATCCATAAAATCTAGAATATCACTTTGAATATCACGTATTTTCTCACGTAAAACTAAACGAATATCAGTTGCAACTTGATCATTTCTAGATTTTGCAGTATGCATAAATCCTGCATCTGGACCAACTATATCAGTAACATAATTTTCAATAGCCATATGAATATCTTCTACAGCAGGATTAAAATCTAAAACTTCATATCCTTCTTCTTTAAGTTTAACTAATGCACCAAGAATTTTATCTGCAATATCAGCATCAATAATATTTTCTTCTTTTAACATTGTAGTATGTGCAAAATTACATTTAATATCTGCATAGAAAATTTCTTTATCTGCTTCAAGTGATGAAGTAAATTCTGCAGCTTCTTCAGTCATTTCTTTATTTAATCTTCCACTACGTAAAATCAAAAGCTCACCTTATTTAATTATTTAAAAAAAATTATATTAATATAATATTTGTTAAATTGGTATAAATAATTTGTTTAATAAATATAAAGAAACTAAAAAAATTAAAAAGATATTTATTCAAAATATAATAAGAAAAATACTATAAAAAATTAGACGAAAACAAATAAAAACTACAAAAACAGACAAACAATAAGAAAAAACTACAAAAACAAATAAAAACTACAAAAACAGACAAACAATAAAAATAAGAAAATTAAGTAAATATACTTAATTTTTATTTTTCATTTCGGTATATCCACATTTACCGCAAGCGTATCTATCACCATGATCAGCCATAAATACTCCGCCACCACAACGAGGACATATAGGATTTTTTCTAACTAATTTACCATCTTTAACTTCGTATAAACTAGATACTTTCATTAAAAAGCCTCCACTTATTCTTCCTCTTCTTCTTCAGAAGGTTCAGTGTTTTTTAAAATAACACTTTTAGTTTCAATATAATCTAAATCATCTTTAGTTGCATAAACTTTAGCATAACCTAAAGCTTTAGGTTCACCATAAAATGGTTCAATAGTGTCAACAACTAATAAATCTTTTTGTGAATCAAGCATAGCAACTAATTTGTTTTTAATATCTAAAACTTTAGGAGTTGCTTCTTTTTCATAATTTACAAAAAATTTTACTTCATTCCTATTAAATATTTTATTTTCATTTTGTTCTATAATTTCTATATCCATAGTTAACCCTCTATTTTAATTAATTCATAAGGTTAGCTAATTTATCATAAGAGCAAATAAATTAAGGATTATATTTCCTTAAAATCATTGATAAATTTTTCACCTTTATCTTTTAAATCGCCAGCATTGAGTACAACTAAACCCTCATTTGGCTGTCCATATAATACAGTAGTATCTTCTGGAGCTAATTGAATAATAGGAAGAACTGCAAGATCTTCTTCCCCATCAACAACAATAAGATATCTTTCATTAGTCTTAATTGATTGTTTAATAGCAAAATCTATGGTTTCCCAAAGATTATCAGTAATAGTTCCAGCAGGATTTACTGCTGATAAAACATTATTAGTATAATTTATATTGGAATTATATGCATTTCTCTGAATATGATTATCCATTAATGCAACATCTGGATAAATATCATGAGAAATAAGGTTTTTTAAAGTACAATCACCTGCAGAAATCAAAAAATTAGAAGATTTAATAATATCTAAAGCATCTTCAAAATTAGGATATAAATCACCTAACGGCTTTTTTAACTCCTGAATTAATTCACTAGTAATTTGTAACAACTTAAATTCCCTCTAAAATAAATTATTTATAAATTATTTAATTTATTATTAATCATTATACATTAGTAAATATGTTATTAATCATATTTATAATTAAAGTATAATAACTAAATAAAAACTTCAATAATAATTAAAAATTAAATATGAGTAAAAAATAAAAATTTAAAATTAAATTATTTATTTAACTCTTAAAGCATATTCTCCAGGTAATGTAATATTTAATTCTTTAGCTACTTTAGAATTATCTGGATCTAAAATTATTAAAAAACCACTCCAATTTTCTGAAGTTGGTACATTACCATGACATACAGGACATACTTCATTTTGAGTTATTCTTTTACATTTAGTACAAGCTCTTTCACTCATGCTTTATTCTTCCTTTTTTCCTCTTTAATCCACTCTAGATTTCCTAAACCTGGTTGTCTCATTGTAAGACCAATTCTATTATTTTTAATAGATTTGGATTTAAGACTTAAAGCTATAATTCTAGCTCTAACTAAATCTTGTTCTTGAAGAATTTTATCTGATTCACTAGCAATAAGTGCTCCATTTTTAGGATCATAATTAATATAATCATCAGTTACTTGAGAAACGTGAACTAAACCATCCATAGGTCCAATTCTTACAAATGCACCAAATTCAGCAATCTCAATAACTTGACCATATACAATTTCTTGTTGTTCTGGTTTATAAAATACTGCAGAGAAAACAACATGATGATAAGTTGCACCATCACCAATAATTAATTTACCTTCACCAATTTTATCAATAGAATAAACACAAATTAATAAACCTAATTGTTTATCTAATTGACCAATGTAAAGTTCATTAAGAATTTCTATTGCAACATCTTCAAGATTTTCTTCAAATTTATAAGGAGGAATCCTTACAGTATCCTCTATTTTTGTCTCATAATACAAAACAATCCCTCATATTTCTTTAAAAAATTTAAATAATTTATAAATAATTATAAACATGAATTTTGAATAAATTTTAATTTAAAGATTAATGATATAATATTTTAAATCATAATATAAATTTTTAATGATTAAAATTATTTAATTTTAATTAGATTTTAAATATTACATGAATAAAACAATAAAAATGATTTCTAAATTATTAATATATAAATTAATTTATATCTATATAACGTTTTTGACGTATATAAGCTACTCGAATAGATCGTTTTTTAGCCCTTTTTCTCAGTTCAATATCGTTAGTAGCGAGTATTCGAGATTTTGATATTCTAAGAAGTGCATCATCAACAGTCTCTCCAGTATTTGTTGAAATATCCATTATTTCAACGTTACTTGATTTAACATATTTTAAACCAAGAGCTGCCTCAGTCCTAACATGAGACTTCTTATTATTTTTTAAACCTTCTAGCTCTTTAATAACACATATTGGAGTTGTTAATTTATATGATGGCAAAGTTTTCCTTAACTCTTCAATAACATCAATATTAAATTGAAAAGGAGCCATAAAGAAATTTGTATCAATCACAACCTCATTTACCATTTAATGCCTTCTAGAAATATATTAAATTCTTATTTTCAAAAATTAATGAATTAAATAATTAAATAACTATTTAATTAATTAAAATATTTTATTAAAATTTAAAAATAAGATTATAAAAAATCTAATTTATAATACCGAAACCAATTAATCTCCAACGAGCTCCAACTCTACGACTTAAAGCTACTCTTGCACCTTTATCAGCACAAATTGGTAATTTTAATTTAACTTCAACTAATCCACCTTTAAGTGATGTAACAACACCAATAGTAGTGGTAGTTCCAGAGTTGATCATTAAAAGTTCTTTAAATTTAATTGGAGAAACTTCTCTTTCTTCTTTAGTACCTACAACACGTTCTAAAAGATGTACTTTCATTGAAAAGCTAAATAAAACTGGTGGTAATTTTCCTTCTTTACCAACAACAGAACCATTTAATGAATCTGCTTTGGTTAATGATGGATCTAATTTAGTTGCAACGCCAATAAGACCACCTGGAGAAACTTTTTCAACTTGTTCTCCCCCAGCTTCTAAGCCAATAATTTCAGATACAAGTGGAACCCACTCAGAAGATTTATCATTATTAGCATTAATATCTACACCAGGTTTAATTTCAATAGTATCACCTAAATGGAGAGTACCTTGAACTAAAGTTCCACCAATAACTCCTCCTTTAATTTTTTCAGGAGAAGAACCAGGTTTATTAATATCAAAAGAACGAGCAACATACATTAATGGAGATTTTCTAACGCTTCTTCTAGGTGTTTTGATCTTTTTATCGAGAGCTTCGATTAAAATATCTATATTTGCACCTTGTTGCGCAGAAATAGGTATTATAAGGGCATCTTCGGCACAGGTACCTTTTACAAACTCCTTAATTTCCTTATAACTTTCTATAGCTCTTTCTTTGGAAACAATATCAATTTTGTTTTGAACTACAATAATATTTTTAACTCCAATTACATCAAGAGCCATTAAATGCTCTTTAGTTTGAGGTTGTGGACAATATTCATTAGCAGCAATTACTAAAACAGCACCATCCATTATTGCAGCACCAGATAACATTGTAGCCATTAAAGTTTCATGCCCTGGAGCATCTACAAATGAAACTTTTTTAATTACATCAGTTTTACTACCACAATGCTCACAAACTTTTTTAGTAGTATAACATTGAGGTTCATCACATTCAGGACATCTTCTTAAATCAATATCTGCATATCCTAAACGGATAGAGATACCTCTTTTAGTTTCTTCACTATGTGTATCAGTCCATACACCAGATAAAGCTTTGGTAAGTGTAGTTTTACCATGATCTACATGTCCTACTAAACCTATGTTAACATCAGCCTGTACTTTCACAGATTACACCTTACTTTAAATTAATAAAAATTTTTAAAAATTAAAATTAAGAATAGTTAAAACTATTCTTCATCTTCTTCATCAGATCCTAAAATTTCATCAAGAGATTTAGATCCACGACTTAAAACAATAGTATTAATTTGAACAATATCATCAGAGATAGTATTTCCTCTAATGGTTTTTCTTCTTTTTTCTCCAGATTTTGTAGGTTTATATCCTACTCCACCAGATACTAAAGTTCTAATTCTTCTAGGTCCAGATATATCTTTTCTCATAGCAAATCCGTTTTTATCAGATCCACCAGTAATTTTTAAATTGTATCCATCTAAACCAAGAATACTACCGTCAAAGTCGTCACCAATTTTTAAACCATTAAGACTGGTATTATCAGTTTCTACTTGATAAGTAGTTTCTTTATCTGAAACAACAACTTTATATACCACGAATATTCCTCCTATACATTTTTAAAATAAATATATGTTTACAATGTTTTAAAATTCCCTTAATTAAATTAATAATAATAACCTAAAAACAACATTTAAGTCTTAAACATACTTTAAAATGAACTAAAATACAAATCGGAAAAATACTTTAGATTCTAATAATTAATGTGTTCGATATGATATGGTTATAATTTAATTAATTTTCAAAAAGGCCTAATTTACCCCAATCAGGATCATTATTCCTTTTTATTTCTAAAAATTCATCTAAAGTTTTTAGTTCATCTTCAGTTAATTTATCTTTAAATTCACAATTAAGTACTTTGTAATGATTTTCAGGAATATCAACATACAATTCGTCCCCTTCTTCAAAGTCTTTACCAGCTACTGCATCAATAGCCATAGCAACTTTTTGACCACGGGTAACAGATTGTAAAGATTCACCATTATCTTCCATACTTTCTATTTTACCTACAGGATGACCATTAGCATTAATTAATGGATAACCTGGTTTAATAGTACCACTTAACACCTCAACACCACAAATTGCAGGTTTACTTTGGCGGAATATTAATTTAGGAATAGAATATATTTTACCTGGTTTAATAATAGCATTAAGATAAGCTTTACGTTCAGCTTCTTTCATTTCTTGGACCCAAACAGTATAATCTTCAGTTAATTTATAGATAACTTCTCCAGAAAATACTTTAATATCAGATTCTTCTAAATCTTCCTTAGCTTTAGGATGTATATTTACATTAAATGCAAAAATAACTCCATGTTCTGGGTCTTCTTCTGCAGCGATTTGACCATTAATAATATCTCTTCTTGAAACATCACCTATATCTGCTGATCTGATAGGAACATCCATATCAGTTAAAAGACTAACAATAGCTTCAAGTGAACCTAAAGTATCTGCTTTAACTAATACTCCTTCATCTTCAGTATCAATAGTTACATTGTCAATTTCTTTTTTAATTTGTTCTTCAACATCTTCATCATCATTTAATACTTGAAGAGGAGATCCTGAAATAACATCATCTAAATTAGGAGCTGAAATTTTAACTCCTGCTGCTGCAGTAACACTATCAATATGATCAAATTTATTCTTAGATTCCCTCATTTCCTCAAGAGGATGAGGCTTAAGAATAGATCTAATTTTAGTTGTTATAACATCACCAGGAACCATAAGTGCAATTTCATCATTAACTTTTAAAACACTATCATAAATAATAGTATCAATAGTTGTACCTAAACCAACTTCTTCTTTAACTTCAAGAACAGTTCCTTTAGCAGGAGCATCTTCATGAATTTCAAGTGATGAAATAAGATATTTCTGTGCAAGTCCAAGTAACATAGAAATAAGTTCAATAAGACCTTCACCAGTATAAGCACTTATTGGTACAATAGCAATTTGAGATGCAAAATCAGTTACACGATCAAATCTTTCAGATTGGAAACCTTCTTTATGTAGAATTCCAACTAATTCATAGACTTTCATTTCTAAATCTTGTTGAACATTAGGAGCTTGATCTTTAAAACTATTCATGAAAGCGGAGTTCTCATGAACTTCCCAACCAAATAATTTATCAATTTTATTAGCTGCTACAATAAATGGGGTTTTATACAATTTAAGAATATTTAAAGCCTCAAATGTTTGTGGTTTAAAACCTTCATTAATATCAACAATTAAAATAGCAAGATCAGCTAAAGCTCCACCTCTTTTTCTTAATGAAGTAAAAGCAGAATGTCCAGGAGTATCAATAAAGAAAAGACCTGGAATAGTATCAGTGATTGACAATTTTTCAATAAATGGTCCACAAATATTTTTAATTGTATCCATAGGTATCTCTGTTGCTCCAATATGTTGAGTAATTCCTCCAGCTTCTCTACTAGCTACAGTACTTCCTCTAATATTATCAAGCAAAGTTGTTTTACCATGATCAACATGACCTAAAACTGAAACAATTGGTGATCGTATATTCATTTTTTATCTCACATTATTAATTATAATTTAAAAATTTAAAAAATAAATTTTAATAAAAATTTATTAAAAAATTTAAGTTAAACCTATATTTTTGTAAACATTAAAACTATTCATAAATCCAACTGTTGTCAGACATTGAATAATCAACAATTTCATCATCATTAAAGAAAAGATTAATTTCTCTTTCAGCAGATTCAGGAGCATCAGATGCATGGATTATGTTTCTTCCAGTATCCATACCGAAGTCTCCTCTAATAGTGCCAACATCAGCTTCTTGAGGGTTAGTTGCACCAACCATTTTTCTGATTACACTAATTGCTTCGTTACCTTCAATAACCATTGTAAGAACAGGTCCTGAAGTAATATATTCAATTAATCCTTCAAAGAAAGGTTTATCTTTATGTTCACCGTAGTGTTCTTTTGCTAATTCTTCAGAAATCATTCTTAATTTCATAGCAACAATTTTTAAACCTTTTTCTTCAAAACAGGAAATAATTTTACCCATTAAACGACGACCTACTGCGTCAGGTTTTAACATTACATATGTTTTTTGAATCATTGTTTAACCCATTTAACTTTTCTTGGTACTCTACCAAGTTTAATCATATTTTTTTCACATTTAGTACTACAAAAGAAATAAATGGAACCGTCTTTTTTAACATACATTTTTCCAGTACCATCATTTATTTCTTTACCACAGAATGAACAAGTTCTCATGTAAACACCTTCTTAAAATACTATGGAGTTCTAATTTCTTTAGCTTCTCTAATAGTATCGAGTAACATTAAAACATCACCTTCTCTTACAGGGCCCATGATGTTTCTTGTTAAAATTCTTCCTTTATCTCTCCCATCGAGGATTCTGCATTTAACTTGCATAACCTCTCCAGTCATACCAGTTCTTTTAAGAACTTCAATGACTTCAGCTGGAGTTCCTTCTTCCATATAATCACCGTTTTTAACTAAATTGAAAGACTAAGTCTTCCTACAGAGCTAAAAAACTTAGTTTTTAAGTTCTGCTACTTTTTCAACAACTTCTTTTACTAAATCTTCAGCGTCTCCAGCATCAACAATACAAGCTGAAGCAGTACCAACAGTTAAACCTGCAGCTTCGCCTACTTGTTCTTTAGTAGCTAAGTAAACATAAGGAATTTCTTTTTCTTCTGCAAGAACAGGGATGTGAGCTACGATTTCAGCAGGATCAACATCTTCTGCGATAACGACTAAATCTGCGTTACCTCTTTCAATAAATTTAGTTACTTCGTTAGTTCCTTTTGCAACTTTTCCTGAATTTTTTGCGGTTGTTAAAGCTTCTTTAGCTTTTTCAGCTATTTCTTCCGGTGTATCAAATTTTACATAAATTGGTTTTGCCATAATATTTACCTCCTTTTTCATCTGGTCATATACCATCCATCAGCAAATAAAATTATAAACAGAATCTGAATATAATAAACTTGCTTAATTCTAAAATCTTTTTTTAGATTTTTAGAATATAATAAAGTCTATAATTATCTTGAATATATCATATATCACTAAATAAAATCCCATAAAAAATAAAAATAGCAGGATTATATTTTCAATACTTTATATTTTATAATAAAAGTTAGTATCAATAAACTCAATACTATAATTTAGTAATTAATGAAATTCTAGAAAACTAGACATTATAAACTTTAGTATTTCTACTTTATAAAGGTTTCCTATATACCATTAATTTTAAAGAAAAATAATCATTATTTTTCTATTTAATTCTAAAATTTATAAAATTTTATAAAAATATCATAATAAAAATTAGATAAGAAAATAAGTCAAAATATAAAATCTACAAAAAAAGTACAAAAATCAATAATAATAAATAAACATCAAATAAATTTTGAAGGCTTAGGAACTTAAACTAAAGTTAAAACTAACCCTCAAAATCAAAAATTCTAAAAGCCAGTTACTACTTAATCCATAAGATTTTTACAAGCTAATTTAATATCTTCAGCTTTGACCGTTTTTCTACCAGCATGTTTTGCATATCCAACTGCTTTTCTTGAAATTTCATGACCACAGTCTTCAATAGCCATAGCTAATTCATTTTTAGCATCATCACTTACTCTGTCAGCACCAGCATTTTTTAAAATTCTTCCAATAGGAGCTATAGGTAATTCCATATTTTCACCTCAATATTTGTTAATAATATTTAATATATTTTAATATATAAATCTATTGTTTAAATACTGTTTATTTTGGTGAATTTTATATAATAATTAATTATTGTATTAAACTATAAATAGATTTTTTTAAAAGTCTGTATAAAAAAAAAATTTTAAATAAAAGAAAAAAAT
>NZ_MRCT01000004.1 GCF_002208625.1 Methanobrevibacter sp. 87.7 | reverse complement strand
TTTTTAATATTAATTCCTGTTTTTATTAAATATTTAGTAAAATACTCCAATTGTTAAAAGTTGTAAACATCCAAGTAATGTTATTGCAATAAGTACTGTTAAATTATTAAGCTCCTCTTTATTTATTAATGGTTTAATTTTATTTTCGCTGTCTTTACTATTTATATTAAGTAAAAATGGTAATAACATAAGTAATGGTATAAAGTATCTTCCTTGAACACCAGTAACTGTTAATTGTCCTACTCTTGACCATGTAAGGTATTGAACTATAAAGAATGCAAAGTATATTATAATAAAAATTATAATTCCACTAGTTCTTCTTTTAATACTTAATTTATATTCTTCTGGTGATATAAATGAGATAATTAAGTAGTATATACTAAATACTATAGCCATTAATGTTGATGCATATAATTGTGTTCCTTGCCAATCTGCAAATCTAAAAATATCTTTTATTACATACCAAGTTTGACTTAATATGTTTTGAAAGATGATAATAATATGATTCATACTTCCAAGTAAAAATTTTAATTGTAGTTTAGCATCTACTGGAAGTAATTTTGCTCTTGGTCCTCTAAACGAATTCATAGATTGAGGCATAGCATAAAATACATTCCATAATCCACCTATTATAAAGACGGCTAATATAAGTATAAAACCAAGTCTATAATTATTTTTATTTTTAAAATTATTTTGTGGAACAAGTAATATTAAGAATATAAACAATAATAATGGTGGTTTTAAAAATCCTACACTTATACATAAAATCATAAATATTAAAGAGTTTTTACCACTTAATGATTTTTCTTTAGCTTTATACATTGAAAAGAAATAGGCCATTAGTAGTAGTGAGAAAGAATTTACAAATGCATCTGAACTTACAGTAGTTCCTTGATAAACTGCAAATGGTAAGCATGCAATAAGCAACATTGGTGTTTTTAGTATTGGTGTTTTTTTAATTGCATAAGATGAAACTATTCCATACATTAATAAGTTGAATAATCCTCCTAACCATAATACCCAAATTGAATTAAGATTTAATTCTTTTGCAAGCCATATTCCAAATCCTTGTGGAAGATATGCATAAAATGGGTTATGTGCAAATGCTGATTTTTGTAGTATAATTGATTTATCTATTTTTTCATCATCCCAATTAGTTGTAAATACTGTATTAAATCTACTTGTTCCTGTAAGGTGACTACAAAAATGTTCAACTTTATATCCTGTATTATTATTTATAGTAATATATTGTGGATTAATAACTCCAAGTGAAGTTAATTCTGCTCTATTTAGATGTTCACTTTCATCACAACCTATGAGAAGCGGTGATAATAATAAAGTAATTATACCAAATAATATTGTAATTATAAAGGCCACTTTATGAAGTTTATCTTTATTTAAGCTATTATAGATTAAACAAAAGATTCCTACTATTGTAAGTATAATGAATATTCCAATTTCTCTATTAATTGTTCCGAAATTTCCATAAAAATAGTATTGATAAAAGCTAAAAAAAATTAAACATATTAAATAGATTAAAATATAATTTCTATTTTTATTGAAAATATTTTCAAGTTTATTCATATTAATCCATTATTAAATTAATTAAAAAATAGATTAAATTAAGATTTTTTCTTAATTTAATTTTTATTAGTATATTTCATTTAAATAATCTTAACAATATTTTATGTTTTTTATTATTTTTATATAGATTTTTAGTATTGTGTTTTAGTAGTATAATACTACTGTTAAGATTTGTAAACAAGATAATAAACCAATTATTATTACATAAGAGAATAAATTAATCTTATTTAACCTTGTAAGAGTAAGTTTTTTCCTTATTCTTTCTCCATATCTTGTATTTTCACTGTTAATGTTTAGTATAAATGGTAATAACATTAATAATGGTATAAAGTATCTTCCTTGAACTCCTTGTATTCTAAAAGATCCAACAGGAGTCCATGTTAAATATTGTATTAAAAATAATGCAATATATGGAATTAAGAATATTATTGCAGTAATTGTTCTTTGTTTTTTACTTATTTCATATTTTATTGGATATAAGAAACTAGTAAGTCCATAATATATTGCAAATACAACAGCCATTATTGTTGAGGAATATACAGCATATTTTCCTTGCCAATCTGCAAATCTAAACATATCTGCTATTACAAACCATGTTTTTGATATTATATCCCACATTATTAATGTGAAGTTTTTAATACTTGAAAACATGAATATTAATTGATATTTCGTATCAATATCCATAGCTACTGCTCTTGGTCCTCTATGGGAATTTCTCATTCCAGGCATTGAATAAGTTACATTCCATATTACACCAAGTGCAAATACAAGTATTATTCCAATTAAACCTACTTTATAATCATTTAATGACTTAAAATTCTTTTTAGGTATTATTGAAACAAGGGTTGCTAAGAATAATAATGGTGGTTTAATTAAACCTACAGATAAACATAATATAAAGAATATTAATAAATTAAATTTGCTTACACTTCTTTCCTCTGCTTTATATAATGAGAAGAAATAGGCCATTAATAGTAGTGAGAAACATAATACAAATGAATCTGAACTTAAAGTACATGCTTCATAAACTGCAAATGGTAAACAGGCAACTGCAAGCATTGGCATTTTAAGTATTGGTGTCTTTTTAATTGCATAGGATGAGACTGTTCCATACATTAATAAGTTGAATAATCCTCCTAACCATAATACCCAAATCGAATTAAGACCTAATTCTTTTGCAAGCCATATTCCAAACCCTTGTGGAAGATATGCATAAAATGGATTTTGAG
The DNA here is from genome assembly GCF_002208625.1 of Methanobrevibacter sp. 87.7. Lineage (GTDB taxonomy): Archaea > Methanobacteriota > Methanobacteria > Methanobacteriales > Methanobacteriaceae > Methanarmilla. Next base: position 24,966 of record NZ_MRCT01000004.1, on the reverse strand, counting down.
CAAATGCTGCTTCTACTAATACATGTTTTTTATTAATTTTTTGATCATCAATTGCAGTTGAGTAAATAGTTTTAAATCTATTTTTTCCATCAAGATCTATACAAACTTGTTCTACATAATATCCTCTATGTTTTCCTATATGTTGATAATGAGGAACAAGAATACCTTCTGAAGTTAAATCTGCTCTTGCAAGATGTTCATCTTCATCACAACCAATTAGAATAGGTGATAAAACAAGAGTTATAATACCAAATATTATAATTGTTATAAAAGCTATTCTATGTATTTTTTTCTTGTTTCCATTATGATATAATATACATAGTACTCCTACAATAGTTAAAATTATTAAACTAATGGTTTCACGTGGAATTGAAGCATGATTTTTATAAATAAACAATTGAAAAATAGAGAATGATAGAATCATTACAATATAAAGAAGAATATACCATTTACATTCTATTAAAATGTATTTTAATGTTTCTGGATTTAGCCAGTTTGGTTTATTTATCTCCATTTTATTCACATATTAATTTTTTGTTTTACTAAAATTAAAAGAATTATAATTTAGGAATACCTAAAAATCTCACTATTTCTTTCTATATAATATATTAAAACTTTATATGTTCTTATTATTATTTATAATTTATTTTATTTATTTTATTTAGTGATTTTTAGATTTTTTAAAGATTTAATTTTATAAACTTTTAAATTTTTAATTAATTAATTTAAATCTTTTTTTATCAGTTTTTATAGTAATATAAAACTTTTTATTAAATAAATTATAAAAATAAATATAATATAAAAAAGGTGTTAGTGATTATATGAGGACAGTTATTTTGATTCCTTGTTATAATGAGGCATTAACAATTAAGAAAGTTATTAATGATTTTCAAAGAGTAATGCCACATGCAGATATATACGTTTATGATAATAATTCTAGTGATAATACAGATGAAATTGCTAGAAAAGAAGGAGCTATTGTAAGGTATGAATATAGACAAGGTAAAGGTAATGTTGTAAGGTCTATGTTTAGAGATATAGATGCAGATTGTTATATTATGGTAGATGGTGATGATACTTATCCTGCTGAAGCAGCTGTAGAGCTTGAAAAAGTTATTTTAGAACGTAAAGCAGATATGGCTGTTGGTGATAGATTATCTTCTACTTATTTCACTGAGAACAAACGTCCTTTCCACAATAGTGGAAATGTTTTTGTACGTAAAGCTATTAATGAATTCTTCAATAGTGATTTACATGATATTATGACTGGTATGAGGGCATTTGATTATGATTTTGTTAAATCTTATCCAGTTTCTTCAAGAGAATTTGAAATAGAAACTGAAATGACTATTTTTGCATTAAATCATAATTTTAAAATTTATGAAGTTCCTATTGAATATAGAGATAGAATGGAAGGTAGTGTATCAAAACTTAATACTTTTTCTGATGGATTTAAAGTTATTCGTGTTATTTGTTCATTATTTAGAGATACAAAACCATTATCTTTTTTCTCAATAGTAACTGTAATCTTACTTATTATAGCATTTGTATACTTTATGCCAGTATTTTTAAATTTCTTAAGTACTGGTACAGTAGCAAAAGTACCAACTTTAATTTCAGTTGGAGTTGTATTTTTAATTGCTGTAATGATATTTTTATCAGGTGTCATTTTACATGTTCTTAAAAAACAACATGATCAAAACTTTGAGCAACATTTAACTTTAATTCGCTTACTTAAAGATGATAAGGATTAAATTCCTTTAAATTTTTCTAAAGGTAATTTATTGTGGATTTTAGTTAAATTATAATTCTTTTTAAGTTTTATAAGGTAATTTTTATTGTGGATTTTAGTTAAATTATAATTCTTTTTAAGTTTTATAATGTAATCTTATCATGGATTTTAAATTATAAAATTTATAATATTTAATAAATTTTTAGTAAATTATAAATTTTATTTTATTTTAAAAAAAGTTGATATAATAATTATACATAATTTTAATTATATTATAATTTAAATTATAAATTAATCATAGATTTAATATTATAAACATTTTAAAATTTTAACTATGGTTTTTAATAGTATTATTCTTATTAATGGAATTTTTAATTAAATTTATATTGTGAGGTAAAAAATTGTTTAATAAATCAAAATCATCTAATTCTTCAAAATATCAAAAAGTTGATATTGTAATTCCTGCATTTAATGAAGAAGAATCAGTTGCTAGTGTAGTTAGTGTTATTAAACAATTAGATTATATTAATAATATTATTGTAGTTAATGATGGATCTACAGATAATACTCATAATGAAGCTAAAAATGCAGGAGCTGTCGTTATTGATCATTTGGTTAATAAAGGAAAAGGAGCTGCAATTAAAACAGGTGTAGATTCAAGTAATGCAGATATTATTGCATTTATTGATGCAGATATTAAAAATTTAACTCCTGAAAAAGTTGATATAATTATTAAACCTATTTTAGAAGGAAAAGCTGATATAACTAAAACTAAATTTGCAAGAGAAAGTGGCCGTGTAACTGAACTTACAGCAAAACCTCTTCTTAAATTCTTTTTCCCTGAAGTTAACTATGAACAACCATTAAGTGGTCAATTTGCAGGTAAACGTTCAATTTTAAAAAAGCTTAATTTTGAAAGTGATTATGGTGTAGATGTTGGTATTGTACTTGATGCTGATGTCCGTGGAATTAAAATTCTAGAAGTAGATATTGGTGATATTGAACATGATATGTCTCCACTTAGTGACCTTCATCAAATGGCTAATGAAGTTGTAAGAACAATTATTTCAAGAGCAGTTAACTATGGACGTCTTACTATGATTGACTCCTTAGGTAACTATATTAGAATGAGTATATTAGGTTTATCTCTTATTATTTTAGGCCTTTTTTTAGTATTCTTTGTACAACCTGTACCTTTCCAATTAGGTATATTGATTGGTATTATTGGGATAATTATATCAATAGTTTACTTAATAAAATTAATTTTTAAGTCAATTGTAATGTTTAGAAAGTCTCCAGCTAATAAAAATGTTCTGAAATCATTTATTAAAATGCATTTTCCAATTATTATTGTATTCTTCCTTTTAATATTGATGATTTCAACATTTATGTCTGCTACTACTATTGGTGATAATGGTCAAATATCTATTGAAGCAACATCTAGAAATTTAGTTATTTTTGGACAAGGTTCTAATGATCATATTGCAGTAAGAGGACCTTATACTGTAGATAGTGCAATAGAAAATGAATCTAATATAATTAGAATGCCATTTTCTGCAATGCAAACACTGCAGATGATTTATGGTGATACTATTACTTTAGGAGAGGAGTCCTATACAATCAATCAAACAAGGCCAGGTGAAGATAATATTCTTAGATTACCATCTTCTGCACGTTCATATTTAGGAATTAGATCAGGTAATGTTATATCTAATAGTCGTATTTCTAATGTTTTCTATAAAGCATATGTAAAACATACAGTCCGTGCTTCTAATATATCTGATTTAAATTATAATATTACTGAAAATTATAATATTTCTTATAATTCAGTAAATGCAACAGAATTTGATATTTACATAGATAATCAGTATATTACATCATCTTCAGCAGTATTATTTGATAATAATACTTATTATATTAATGTAAATGATGAATATTTAGGTAGTTTTGTAAAAGATAATTTATCAGATAATAAATCAATTGATTGGAATTATAGTAATCATAATATAAAATTAATAAATAAAGGATATACTTCATCAGTAAGAAATGCATTTGATTCAAATAGAGGTCCGTTTTTAAACTTTGATTTATCTACTTTAAATAATTCAGTTAATACTACTGATGAAAATTATTCTGTTGATACACAACAATAATTTATAAATTTAAAAAATTAGTTTTAAAGATTAAAATATAATTAAATAATTATTAATTATTTTCTTATATTTCTTATTTTTCTTAAGAATTTCGTTATTTTCCAACTATTGGAATTTAATATTAAGTTGTTTTTATTTTTTAATCTTTTATTTTCTTTTTCTAGTATTTTAATTTGTTTTTCGTAGTTTTTTATCTTATATTCATTAAGTGAATTAGAGTTTATAATCATATTATATGTTTTTATTTTTGATTTTGGTACTAGTTTATTTTCATTGATATTTACTTGTTCTAATTCTTTTTTTGCTTTTTTAAAGTATTTTTCTGTGTTTGCTGGTATTATATATTGTGATATTTGTAAAAGTTTAAAATAGTCAAATTCATATTTAACTTCATTGTAATAATTATTTTCTTTTAAGAATTCTTCAACAATGTCTATTATTTTATAGATATCTTCTCTATTTTCATATTTGTTCATTACAGATTTAGGATTTGATCTATAATAATATAGATATTCTGGAACATAAGACATTTTTTCTGCTTTTAGCATGGTTTCTATTTGAAATGGAACATCTTCAAATATAAGTCCATTTTTAAAGTAAAAATTATTAGAATCTAAAAATTCTTTTTTATATAATTTATTACATGGTGAAAAGGAATCATTGAATATATAATGTTTTATTTTATGATAATCGAAAGTATAATGTTTAAAATTAATATTTTTGATTTTCTTTTCAAAATCAAAACCTGGTGCATTGTATCTTATTTTATCTTCATTGAATTTTGCTATTTTATAAAGTACTATTTCTGAATCATTAATTATTGCATTTTCATATAATTTTTTAAGTGTATTTGGTGTTATATAATCATCTGAATCTATAAAGTATATATATTCTCCATTGCTGTGTTTTAATCCAGTATTTCTTGCAACAGCTGCACCTTGATTTTTTTGATTTATTATTTTTATTCTTTTGTCTTTGTAGCTTTCTAGTATCTCTAATGATTTATCTGTTGAACCATCATTTACATATATAATCTCAAAATCTTCAAAATCTTGTTTAAGAATACTATCTATATTTTCATTAAGATATTTTTCTGTATTATAAAGTGGTATTATAATAGATATTCTAGGTTTTTCTAGGGTTATATTTAAATTTTCCATTAATTTTTTATTATTTGAATATTTTAGATAGTAATAATCTTCAAATCTTTTAATTATGTTTAAATTATCTTTAAATATTTCTTTAATTGCAGATAGCATAATTTCTTTGTTTTTTGTACTTAATCTATTAGCAAAATTAAATAATTTATATTCATAATCATGTTTAATTTTATTAAATTTAGGATTTTTAAAGTACTTAAATATACATTCAAATTGTTTAACATAATCATAGACTGCTTTAGGATTATTAGATTTATTTGTATTGTCTTTGTAACAATATCCATAAAGATCTATATTTACAATGTAAATACAATCTAATTTAGATAATGATTTAGCTAAAAATACAGAATCTTCTCCAATAATTAAATTTGGAAAATAAATATTATTTGAAATTAAAAATTCTCTTTTATATATGTTTTTGTAAAAATACCAAGGTATACCATATTCTTCAGGTTTGATTATAATATTATTCTTATAATATTTTGAATCACTTGTAGTTTTAACTTCACCTTTTGAATTTATTATTTTTATATTTCCAGAAACTAAATTAGCATTATTTAATTTTCCTGTATTATATAGTTTTTCTAAAGATTCTTTATTTATATAATAATCATCAGCATCTAAAAAAGCAATATATTCTCCTTTAGCTATTTTTATTCCTTCGTTACGACTTATACCAGCACCTTGATTTTCATGACTATAAACTTTAATAAATTCATATTTGTCTTCATATTCTTTTAGAATATCTAATGAATTATCAGTTGAACCATCATTTATACATATAATTTCAAGGTCTTTCATTGTTTGATTAAGTACACTATCTATAGATTTTCTTAGATATATTTCTTTATTAAAAACAGGTATTATAACTGAAATTTTAACCATTTTATTAACCTAGAACTTTCATATATTAAATTTAAATTATATTAAAAAAGATATTATATTAAAATCATGATTTAAAAATTGTTTTAATTTTATCAATGAAATTTCTTAAATAACTTGCAAATATATAAACTTTGGTGTTTAAAAGAGCTTTATAATAATTATTTTCATTTTGAAGTTTGTTAATTTTATTAATATACTGTTGATTTAATTTTTCTATTTGAACTAAAGTATTTGTGTAGAATTCTAATTGTCTATTTAAATCTTCAAGAGAAACTTCAATTTTTGGTTCTGAATTATTTAAAGCTTCACCTTTAACAATCTTATTTTTTTCATCCATAATAATAACCTGAATCAAATTAAAATATATTTTCCATGTAAATTATATTTATATTCATAATTATTTTATCTAAATATAATATATTGGAAATTGAACTTTAAAATTATAAATATATTAACAAAATATAGTATATATTAAAATATGTCTTTTAAATCATATTTATATTAATTAATAAGTAATTTTATATTTTAAATATGAATTATATTTACAATCATATATTAAGAATATTCATTATAATTAAAAAAGTTAAAATAAACTTTAATAATCTTAAAATAATATTTTTAGTTTTTATATTAAATAGATTTCTATTATAATTTAAAAAAATTAAAATAAATTTATAAGAAATTTAAAATTTATTAAAATAGTCAATAATTTTGTTTTTTTATATTGTATAAAAATAGTTAAAGTTTATTATAAAATATTTGGATTAAAATAAGATATTTAAGAAAATTAGATTATTTAATACTATGATTTATTTAAATAGATAATTTAAGAGAATAAAATTATTCTCTACTATATATTTTTACAGCCTCATCAGGATCATCATATAATCCACATGCTGCAAGAGCACCTATTTTTCCATGATCTCCTGTAACTGCAATTAAATCTATTCCAAGTTCATTTGCAACTTTTTCTGCAGTTTCAACATCCATCATACCAGTTTTAGTTTTATGAGCATAGTCTCTTAATTTATCTGGTATTCCAATACCTGTTTTAACTGCAATAGCTGTTTTATCTGATAAAGTATCTCTTTTTAATATTTCAATAACTCTATTAATTAATTTATCTTTATCTTCTTCTTTTACAGCAAAAGTTAATGCTATTGAAACACAATTTTGTGTTTTATGTGGATTTTTAGGATAAAGTTGACAAATTACATGGTCTAAATATTCAAAACCTTCATTTTTAAGTTCTACACCCATATTATGTGCCATAGTCCATGTTGCACCTTTATCTTTAACATCAGTATCATCTACACCAATTACTACTTTTTCCATTTTAGGTGTAACAACATTAGCTTTACCTAGTTTTGAACCTCCACCTTCTTGGAGAAGTTCTACATATTTAACACCATCACCCATACCTCTACACATTGCTGCACCTACTCCTGCACCAGCAAGACCAGCATGAGTAACTTTAACTTCATCACCTTCTACAGAAATTGCTTCAATTCCTGCTGCATTATAACTAGCTTTTAATTTAAGGGGTGATTTACCAATTTTACATATAAAATCATGTTTATTTCCATCACGGGAAGTTTTAATTATTAATGGACTACTATGTTCATATTGTTTTACTAACCAATTAGATCCAGAAATACATGGATGATACTCAATGATTTCAACTGTATCACCATCTACCATAGTGATTTCTTTTTCATATGGTGCAATCCAAGGGTCGTTATATCTTTCTTTTAAATCTTCAGGTTTTAAAATTTCCATAAAAAATCATCTAAAAATAAGCGTAAATTAAAAAAAATATTATTAAAATTTTAGGTATTATCTTGAAAATTCAAGATAATAAAAAATTAGTTTGCATCTAATTCTCTTAATCTATCACAAAGTTTAACTGCTGCTTCAACAGCACTTTTACCATAAGTAACACGCCTATTAGCATCAAGTCTAGTCATACCTGGACCACTAATACCTAATGTTACTGGTTTATTATAATCTAATGATAAATCAACAATTTTACGTGCAGCATGTTGAGCTACAATTTGATCGTGATCTGTTGCACCTTCAATAACAGCACCTAATGTTATAACTGCATCAATATCATCTCTTTCAAGTAATTTTTTAATAGGAAGTGCCATATCAAAAACACCTGGAGCTACAAATACTTTTGTAATTTCACAGTTTCTTGATTTAGCTTCTTCTTTAGCTAATCCTAACATCATTTGTGTAATATCATAATTAAATTCAGCAACAACTGCTCCTATTCTATATTTTGCCATATTTTTATTCTCCAATTTTTTTAATAACTTAATATAAATTTTAATATAATCATGCCATCATAACTACAAATGCAGCTATACCACTTACAACCATAATCAATATAATGAATAATGCTGCCCACTGAATACGAGTCATATTTATATACCTCATTAATTTTATTTAAAAATTAATTATTAATACTATATATTTTATAATATATAATAAATTTATTATTTATTATTATCATATTAAATAAAAAATTCATTTATTTACTATTTTTTTTAGTGTTTCTTTAACAGAATATGTGTTTTTTAAATTTTTATTTATTTATTATTTTTTTTAGTGTTTCTTCAATAGAAAATATATTTTCTAAATTTGATGTATACTTAGTATTTATACTACTTAATGGACTATTTTTTTCACATATTTTCCAAATATCTGTTCCACTACCTAAGTAGTCACTAATTTTTGATGGTAAATATGGATTTCTTTTAAAGACATTTTTAGTATTTGCATCATTAACTATTAAACAATCAAATTTTTTTAATGTATTTAAAAATTCTAAATAAGGTAAATAATTATTAAGAGTTATGTTATTTTTAATTGGCATACAATTTACTATTTTCTGAAATTCATTAGGATTTGGTATAAATAAATGTATTAATACTTTATCTTTTAATTCTTTATTTAATGCATTTAATGATGAAAATATATTGTATATGTTTCTTTTTTCATAAAAAATTCCAAAATATCCAAAATTAATTTTAGATTTATCTATTTTATTATATTCTGATTTTTTAATAGTATATAATTCTTCATCTGGAGTAATATGATTTTTAATAATTGATTTTTTATTAATTTCATCTTTAATTTCATCTATTGGTAAATAACTTAACATCAATTCTTTTTGACTTTCATTTGTAAATATTATTTTATCTGCAAATAAATAGGTTAAATATTCAGTATAAAAATAATAATTATCAGATTCATATGTTTTTTTATTATTTCTTTTTAGAATATTATTTATTTTATTGATATCATTTTTATCAATTTTTCCATATCTTTCATATGCTCTCATACTTATTAAAATTGGATCTGAAAATTTTGCTATCCATTTTACATCAGGATTTCTGATTTTATATATAAATCCAAATAAATGATTAATAGGAAACATAGATTTTGTATATATTGTTTCATATTTTCCTTCAGTAGATAGTTCATTCAGTGCTTTAAATGATTTTTTAATAAATAATTTAACATTTTTCCATTTCCAATTTGTAGATGTATCTAAGAGAATATCATTGTTTATGTATTTTTTAATAAGTTTATAAAATTCTTCATCTTTTTTAGATGGTATTTTATTATGTATAATATCTACTTTTTCTTTTTTATTGTATATTTCTTTAGCTACATCGTTTCCTCCAGTATCAGAGTAAGGTAAGAAATTATACATACAAATTAAAGTTTTTGCTTTCATGTTAATCCTTATTTTAATTAAATCTTCCTTTTAAAATTTTTATTATTATTAATTTTTCTTTATTGTATATCAATTATTTTTAAGTTTAATTTAATTAAAAAATTTAACTATATAAAAAGATAATCTCTTTTAATGCAGAGACTAATTTTTCAATATCATCAGTATTATTGTATAAATGTATTGAAGCTCTAATTGTACCTTCTTTTGCACCAATATGTTTTATTGCAGGTATTGCACAATGATGGCCACTTCTAAGACAAATATTTTTAGATTCATCTAAAATTTTAGATATATCATGAGGATTAGCATTATCTATATTAAATGAAACAATTGAATTATTATTTTCATTTCCATAGGTTTTAATATTATCAATTGAATTTAATGATTCGTATAAGTTATGTGTTAGTTTTTTATCATATTCTTCAATATTATTTATTCCAATATTATTTATATAATCTATAGCTCTTCCGAGACCAATAATGCCTCCTAAATTTTGAGTACCACCTTCAAATCTTTGAGGTCCATCTTCTAATTTAAAATCTTTAAAATCAGTATTTGTAATAGTTCCTCCACCAAGATTTTGAGGGTATATATAATCTTGATTAGTTTCTTTAATATAAATAAAACCTGTTCCAACAGGACCTAATAATCCTTTATGTCCAGGAAATGCCATAAAGTCAGGATTTAATTTAGATATGTCTATATTTATATGACCAATAGATTGTGCTCCATCAACAAGAAGATAAGTATTAGTTCCATCTTTACACTGGTTTTTATGCACTATTTTTTCAATACCTTCAATATCTTGTATTGAACCTATTGCATTACTTATATGACTTATTGCAACAAGTCTTGTATTTTCATCAAGAAGATTATAAATAGTATTTTTATTAACAAGTCCATCTTTATCTGCTTTAGCTATTTTAATATTTATTCCTTTTTTCTGAAGATTAAGCCATGGTATAAAATTAGAGTGATGTTCTATATCTGAGATTATTATATTATCTCCTTTTTTAAAATCAAAACCATTACTTATTAAATTTATTCCTTCAGTAGTATTTTTAGTAAAAATTACTTCATCTTTTTTACAATTTATAAAACTAGCAAGTTTTTCTCGTGTTTGATCTATTTTTGTTGTGGTTTTTATTGCAGTTTTATATGTTCCACGTCCTGCATTTGAATTGTATTCTAAAAAGTATTCTTCCATAGCATCTACTACTTGTATTGGAGTAAGGGATGTACTTGCTGAATCAAAATAGATAATATTATTTAATATTGGAAAATCTTCTCTAATATAATCTAAATCTATCATAAAATCATTTTTAATATTTTTTTTATAAAGATTAATTTTTTTATTAATTATTTTAATATATTATTTATTATTTTAATAAATAAGTTTTCTAATTAATTTTTTATATTTATTTAATTATTTAAAAATACTTAGTAAGTTAGTTTATATAATAAGTTTATGGATAATATTTTAAAAAATTAGTTTATTTAATAAAAATATTTTTTATATTTTAGTCTTGTTTATTAGAGAATTTTAGTTTTTTTTAGTAAAATGAGTATTTTTATATTTTAATTTAAAAATTAGATTTAGCTATTTTAAAAAAAGTATAAAATTATCATATAAAATGATAATTATAATTTAATTTTATAATGCATTTTTAATTGCTTCACTCATTTCCATAGTAGATGCATTTCCACCAAGGTCACCAGTGACATCTTTTCCTTCTTTAAGGACTTTGAGTATTGCATTTTCTACTTTTGTAGCAGCTTCTTGTTCACCAAGATAATCAAGCATCATTTTTGCAGATAAAATCATAGCAATAGGGTTAGCTATTCCTTGACCTGCAATATCTGGAGCAGATCCATGAACTGGTTCAAATAATGCATTGTTTTCACCGATATTTGCTGATGGGATTAAACCTAAACCTCCAACAAGACCAGCACCTTCATCTGATAAAATATCACCATAAAGGTTAGTTGTAACTATAACTTGGAATTTATTACTTTGAGTAATAAGATACATTGAGGTAGCATCTATATAAAAGTCATTTGTTTCAATTCCTTGATTTTTGTATTCTTCAGCTACTTCATATAATATTTTTTTGAATAAACCATCAGTTTTTTTAAGTACATTTGCTTTATGAACACCAGTAACTTGTGTTTTATTATTATTTTTAGCATATTCAAATGCATATCTGATGATTCTTTCTTCTGCTTTTCTTGTAATAATACGTCTTGCAATAGCACCTTCATCAGTATATTCTTCTTCACCAGTAATATACATTCCTTCAGTGTTTTCACGTACAATCATAATGTCTAAATCATCAAATAATGCTTTAGTACCTGGATATGATTTTACAGGTCTGAGATTTGCAAATAATTTTAAAGATTGTCTAAGTTTTACAATAACATCTGCAGCAGATTCTTCTGCAGCACCAAAAAGACATGCATCTGAATTTTTAACAAGTTCAAGTGTTTCATCAGGTAATGCTTTTCCTGTTTTTTCAAGACATTCGTCTCCTGCAAGACCATATTCATATTCAAAATCAATATCTAATCCATCAAGAACATTAATTGCAGCTTCCATTACTTCTTTACCAATTCCATCTCCAGGAACTACAGCTATTTTATACATTTAATCACTCACTTAATTTATAATAATTATTTTAAAAATTAACTATTGATTACTCAATTTAATATTTTAAACTGAGTATATAAACAACAATATATATTTATATATTTTATTAGTTAATAAAAAATTTTTTTATTTTTAAATTTAGTCTAGAAAAATTATATATCTTAATGTTTATTTAATTGATTTTTTTTAATTAACTTTATACTTAAATACTAATTTAATTAAAATATTACTTAATTAATAATTTAAATAATATTTTAGAAATTAATTATTTAGTGATATATTATGTATAGTTTTAATAAATTAAAAGGAGATATAAATTTAAAATGGTTCTTTTTAATTTATTTTGTATTTTTATTATCTTTTACATTGTATCAGACAAGAATATCTTATTTTAATATAAAACTTACTTTAATACCTTTTTTAGCTTTATTTTTAATTGGTTGTTTAATTCTTTTTATTTCAAATAAGGATGTTCCACTTTATAAAGTGGCCTTTATTATAATTTTGATATTTGGATTAATATCTGTATTTTTAACTCCAATTGTTACTGTATGTGATGAAACAGAACATTTTTGGAGATCTGAATTAACATCTAATGGTGAGCTATTTCCATCATATGTAGATATTCCTAATTCAAATAAAACATCATATGAATCAAAAGGATATCTTACAATTGCTTCAATGTCTCCACTTTATAAGATAACTGGAGATACTATTTATAACTCTTCATGGGCAAATGAAAAAATAAATTATTCCTCTGCTTATGTTTCTTCAGCGTTTTGTCAGAATCCATTTTATGGTTATATTCCACAAGCTATAGGTATTAATATTGCTAAAGGTTTAAATCTTAATAATATATGGATGCTCTGGTTTGGAAGGATATTTAACCTTTTAATGTTTTCATTAATAGCTTCATATGCAATTAAAAAAGCACCAATATTTAAGATTCCTCTTCTTATTTGTTCTTGTATGGCTTTAACAATATATCAAGCAGCATCTTTAAGTATTGATTCAAGTGTTAATGCACTTGCAATTCTTTCAATTGGATATTTTTTATATATGTATAAAGCAAAAGAGAAAACATTATCTTATAAGAATATTGGAATATTTTTAATAATATCTCTTTTATGTGGTTTTACTAAAGTAACATATATGGGATTAGCATTATTAATATTTCTTGTTCCTAAAAATAATTTTAAAACAGAAAAAGTCAGATATTCAAGAATTATTGGATTTTTATCCATTCTTATAATTGATTTATTATGGACTAAGTTATTTGCTACTAAACAATTACTTAATTCATGGAGAGGAACATATTTTTTAAAAAATAATGTTAATGCTTTAAGCCAATTAGTCTTTATGTGGCATCATCCTATTCAATCATTTAATATAATATTTAATATAGAAAATGTTTGGAATGTAATAAGTGGATTTTTCTCATTTGGTAATTTACCACCATATACATCTACATTTCTTGTAATAAGTTTCTTAATATTTTATGTAGCTATTTGTTTCTTATATCCAAGTGAAATTAAAATAAATAGAAAATTTAGAATAGGAATATTTTTAATTGGATTTTTAATATTCTTTGGTACATATTTTGTTCAATACCTTACATGGTGTAATGTTGGATATCCAAAAGTAGTAGGTGTTTTTGGAAGATATTTCATTCCACTTATAGCATTAGGGCCTATGATATTTAATATAAATATGAATAAAAAAATCAGTAAAAATCTTAATTTACTTGTAATATGTTTTGTTATTTGTTTTATAAGTTCAATGTTACTATTGACCTTTATAAACTTTTATTAATTTTAATTTTTTTATAAATTTTAGCTATTTTTAATTTAATTAATCTATTCTAATTTTTACTAAATTTAATAGCTAATTTTTTATAAATTTATTATTTTTGGTTAAAATCAGTAGGTAATAGTTAATATTTTATAAATTTATTATTTTTGGTTAAAATTAGTATTTAATGAATTATTCTATAATTTTTATTTTTATTGTTTAAAATTAGTTTTTTTAGTTTAAATTTAAATATATGTTAAAAAAAGAATTGGAAAAAAGTTTTTCCAATTTATAAATCTGGATTATTTTTAATCCAAGGAATTAATCCACCACTTTCTAAAATATTTAACATAAATGGTGGTAATTTTTTAAATTTTATTTCTTCACCAGATTCAGTTTTAATAACACCATTCTCCATATCTACTTCAATTTTTTCTCCTTCTTTAACTTTATCATGAACTCCAGGAGCTTCAATTAAAGGAACACCAATATTTGTTGCATTACGATAGAAAATTCTTGCAAAAGATTCAGCAATAACAGCATTAATACCTAAACCTTTAATAGCCATAGGTGCATGTTCTCTTGAAGATCCACATCCAAAGTTAGTTCCACCAACAATGAAATCTCCTTTTTCTGCTTTTTTACTGAAATCTGGATCTAAACCTTCCATACAATGTTTAGATAATGTTTCTTCATCATTATAAATTAAATATCTTCCAGGTAAGATTGTATCTGTATCTACATCATTACCAAATTTCCATGTTTTTCCTTCCATATTATCTTCCTCTTAAAGTTATAATTCACTTGGTAAAGTTATTTCACCTGTAATTGCAGAAGCTGCTGATACTTTAGCACTAGATAAATATACTTCTCCATCTGGACTTCCTTGTCTTCCTTTAAAGTTTCTGTTTGAAGTTGAAAGACTTACTTCTCCTGGTCCAATAAGACCAACATGTCCACCTAAACATGGTCCACAACATGGATTAGTAACAAGTGCACCTGCATCAACAAAGATTTTAGTTAATCCTTCTTCTAAACATTTAGTGTAAACTTCTTTACTTGCAGGAATTACAAGCATTCTTGTTCCTTTAGCAACTTGTTTACCTTTTAATATTTCAGCTGCATCTCTCATATCTTCAATTCTTCCATTAGTACATGAACCTAAAAATACTTGATCTACATGTTTATCTACTTCACTAGCAGGTTTAACATTATCTACATGATGAGGACATGCAATTTGTGGTTCAAGGTCACTGACATCAATTTCAATTGTATCATAGTTTGCATCTTTATCAGTAGTAAATGCAGTATATTTTTTATTGGTTCTACCTTTAAGATATTCTTTAGTTTTTTCATCAGCTTCAAATAAACCTACTTTTCCACCCATTTCAACAGTCATATTTGAAAGAGTCATTCTATCAGTCATTTCAAAGTTTTTAGCTGTTGGTCCTACAAATTCACATGCTTTGTATGTTGCACCATCAGCACCAACTTGACCAATAATACTTAAGATAACATCTTTAGCAGATGTATCTTTTTTTAAATCACCTGAAATTTCAAATCTAATTGTTTCAGGAACTTTAAACCATAATTTACCAGTTGCAAAAACCATAGCCATATCAGTTGAACCAATACCTGTTGCAAATGTACCAAATGCACCATGAGTACAAGTGTGTGAATCAGATCCAACAAGAACTTCTCCAGGTCTTACATGGCCTAATTCTGGAAGTACTTGATGACAAACTCCTTCATTTACATCATAAAAGTTTGTAATATCTTGTTCTTTTGCGAATTTTCTCATTAAAATATGGTTATTAGCTGCATCAATTGAATCAGCAGGTACTTGGTGATCAAATGGAATAACTATTTTATCTTTATCCCATACTTTTTTAGTACCAATTTCATTAAATCCTTTCACTGCAAGAGGACCAGTTAAATCATGAGTCATTGCTACATCAATATTAGCCATTACAATTTCTCCAGCTTCAACTTTATCTTTACCAGATGCTCTAGCTAATATTTTTTCAGACATTGTCATTGACATAATTTTTTTCTCCTAAAAATCAAATATTTAATTTTTTAATAGATTATTATTAAAATAATATAATAATTATTTATATGGTTTTTTCATTTAATAAATTTTGACTATATAAATATTTTAAAAATTAGAATATATTGTTTATTTAAAACAAGTTTAAAAGTTTTAATATAATAATTATAATTTTTTTTAGTTATTTTTCTTGTTTTGAGTTTTTTTTAATTATTAAAACTTTATAATTTTTATTTTTAAAAATAAGTTTTAGATTACTTATTTTCTATTTTTAATTTTTCTAAGAGGTTCTGTTATTTTCCAACTTCTTGAATTTAAAATTGATTTATTTAATTCTTTTAAATATGAAATTTCTTTATTTTTTTCTTCTATATTCTTAATAAGACTTTCAATTGTATCTTCATTAAGTTTTTTATAGTCAAAATGTTTAAAGTCATGTTTATCTATTTCTTGAAGTACTTTTTTATAGTCTTTCGGATATTTTTTTAGATAAGATATAATAAAACTAATTTGGCCTTTATAATTAGCATCATATATTATTTTTTCCATTTTTTTATTTTCAATATTATCTAAAGTTTTATCAATACATTCCATAGTATTTAATCTTTCTATGACATTAAAATTATATGAAATATCTTGATGTGATGCAGAAGTACTTATATAAAGTCTATAATATATTGCTTCTTCATCATTATTTACTATATAAAATTCAAAATCAATTTTAGCATAAACTCTAGAGAAATATTCAATATCTTCTCCAGTTACTACTTTTTCATTGAATTTTATATCTTTAATATATTTAAAAGGTATTAATTTATTTGTTGTTATAAACATAGCATCTATTGCTATTTTATTAGGTTCTGTAACTTTATTATTTTTAAGTAGAGAATCTGAAAAATATGGTTTTTTTATTTCTTTAGTATTTTCATCTACATTAAAGAAGCTTCCAAGTACTATTCTTTTTTCTTTTCTATGTTTATATAAAACTTCAAGATATTTTGGACTTATGTAATCATCATTATCAATATAAATAATATATTCCCTATCTACTTCTTCAAGTCCTTTATTTCTTGCAATACAAATACCTTCTTTAGATTCTGTTATTTTTATATTAATCTCAGGATTTTTATTACTAAATTCTCTTATAATATTTTCAGTATTGTCTCTTTCACCATTTATAATAAAGATAGCTTCAAACAAATTGTAATCTAATGTCTGATCTTTTAATGAATTTAAAAGGTTTGTAATATATTTTTCTGCTTTATAAGTTGGAACTATAATATTAATACCTTTTTTTAATGTCATAATAATCACAAATTATCTTTTAAATCTATATGTTAGTTTATTTTTTAATATCTTCTAAAAATATTTGTTTTAATTAGATTTTTGATAAATTACCGAAGTTAAATAATTTAACTTCTTTTGGAACATCTTTAATTATATTTTTAGTATCAAATATTATTGAATCTTCCATTTTTTTAATAATTATATTATAATCTAAATCTTTAAATTCATCATGATCTGCTGATATTAAACATAATGATGCATCTTTAACTGCATTTTCAAGACTTTCATAATCACTATTTTCCACATGTGGGTCATATATTCCAATAGTATAGTTTTCTTTTTTTAGTTTTTCAATAATTTCAAATGCAGGACTTTCTCTTGTATCTCCTGTGTTTCCTTTATAAGATAGCCCAAGAATTGCAATTTTTGCTTTATCTTTGTTTGCATGTTTTTTAATAATTTTTTTAGTATAATTAACAGTAAATTCCGGCATACTTTTATTTGTATCTCTTGCAAGTTTAATTATTTTAGCAGTATCTGGTGCTTTAGAATAAATAAAGTATGGGTCTATTGCAAGACAATGGCCACCTACACCAGGGCCTGGATTAAGTATATTTACACGAGGGTGTTTATTAGCAAGTTTGATTACATCTAATGCATTTACATCTATTTCAGCACAAATTTTTGTAAGCTCATTTGCAAGTGCAATATTAACATCTCTATAAGTATTTTCCATACATTTAGATAATTCTGCTGTTTTTGCTTCTGTTTTCATTAGTTTTCCTTTAACAAAAGTTCCATATGCTTCAGCAGCTTTATCAGTACATTTTGGTGTTACTCCACCTATAATTCTATCATTGTTTACAAGCTCATACATTATTTTCCCTGGAAGAACTCTTTCAGGACAATGTGCAAGGAATAAATCTTTTCCAATATTAAAACCTTCTTTTTCAAATATTGGTTTTACAACTTCATCCATTGAACCTGGTCCAATTGTTGATTCAACTATTACAGTGTTTCCTTTTTTAACATATTTAAGAATAGAATTACAAGCATCTATAACAAAACTTAAATCACAGCTTAAATCTTCTATTTTATATGGAGTTGGTACAGTTATAATAAATACATCTGCTTCTTCAGGTTCTAATTTTGCAGTATATCTTTTTTCTTTAATAGCATTTTGAATACTTTCAACTATACCTGGTTCTTCCATATGTACAATTCCTTTGTTTAAATCTTTGATAATATCTTCTTTTACATCTACACCAACAACATTACATCCATTTTGTGCAAATAATGCTGCTGTAGGAAGACCTATATATCCTTGACCTATTATACATACTTTCATTTTTAATTCCTCTTAATTCTTGATAAAATTAAAATATTTTTAAATTTTAAAAGTTAAATTAATATTATATATAATATTATTAGTATATCCTTATTAAAATATAGATTTTATTATTTTTTTATAAATAAAAACATATATTTTAACTTTAATATTATATACTTAAATAATGAAAATTTTTTTATTTTTAACTTTTAAGATTATAGATTTTAAAATAATTTAAAATTGTTTTATTTTTTAAAATTATTAGGTGTTGATTATGAGAATTTTAGTTACTGGTGCAAATGGAATGTTAGGAACTGATTTATGTGAAATTCTTAAAGATGAAGATTTAATAGCAGCAAGTCATAAAGATTTAGATATCACTGATTTAGAAATGGTTAAATCTAAATTTAATGAATATATGCCTGATGTTATTATTAACTGTGCAGCTATGACAAATGTAGATGCTTGTGAAACAGAAAAAGATTTAGCATATAGTTTAAATGCAGAAGGTCCTAAAAATCTTGCATTAGCAACTAAAGAAATAGATGGAACATTAATTCATATTAGTACTGATTATGTTTTTAAAGGAGATAAACATAGACCACTTCGTGAAAATGATGAAATTGGTCCGGATTCTGTTTATGGAAAATCTAAACTTCAAGGTGAAGAAGCTATTGAAAATATTTTAGATAAATATTTTATTATTAGAACTGCATGGTTATATGGTGTTCATGGTCCTAATTTCATTAAAAAAATGTTAGAATTATCTGAAAATCATGATACATTAACTGTAGTAAATGATCAAGAAGGTTCACCTACATTTACAAAAGATCTTTCAATTGCAATTAAAGAAATAATTTATTCTAATAAATATGGTATTTATCATGTTACAAATAGTGGTAATACTACTTGGTATGACTTTGCTAAATTAATTTTTGAGAAAAAAGGTATTGATGTAAATGTTGAAGCAGTAAGTAGTGAAGAATTTGCTGCTCCTGCACCAAGGCCACATTATTCTGTTTTATCTCATGATAAATGGATTAAAAATGGATTTACTGAGTTAAGAGATTATAAAGATGCTCTTGATGAATATTTACAATTATTATAATTATATTTATAATTTAAAGAATATTATATTTTTTTTAAGATTTTTCTTATTTTTATTTATTTTATTTTATTTTTATTGCTGTTTTTATTTTATTTTCTAATTTTTTTGATTAAATTTATAATATATGAATTACTTAAATTTTAATTAATTAATTTAAATTTTATTGATATTTAATATTAATTTATTTTTTATCTAAAATTAAATTATGAGGAATTATTTATGAAAGGAATTGTACTTGCAGGTGGTTCAGGAACTAGGCTTTATCCTATTACAAAAGCAGTCTCTAAACAGTTATTGCCATTATATGATAAGCCAATGATTTATTATCCTATTTCTATTTTGATGTTAGCAGGAATAAAAGATATTCTTATTATTTCAACTCCAAGAGATTTACCTAATTTTAAAGAACTTTTGGGAGATGGAAGTAATTTAGGTATTTCATTTTCTTATGCTGTTCAAGATGAACCTAGAGGATTAGCTGATGCTTTTATAATTGGTGAAGACTTTATTGGTGATGATAATGTTGCTCTTATACTTGGAGATAATGTTTTCCATGGTCATAGGTTCACTGAAATTCTTGAAAAATGTACTAAATTAGAAGAAGGAGCTATAATATTCGGATATTATTCTAAAAATCCTGAATCATTTGGTGTTGTTGAATTTGATGATGATTGGAATGTATTATCAATTGAAGAAAAACCAGAACGTCCTAAATCAAATTATATTGTTCCAGGTCTTTATTTCTATGATAATAATGTAATAGATATTGCGAAAAATGTTAAACCTTCTGATAGAGGTGAAATTGAAATTACTTCTATTAATGAAGAGTACCTTAAAAGAGGAAAACTTAAAGTCCAATTATTAGGTAGAGGAATGGCATGGTTGGATACTGGTACTCATGATGGTCTTTTAGAGGCAGGAAATTTTATTGAAACAATTCAAAAAAGACAAGGGTTATATGTTGCATGCCTTGAAGAGATTGCATATAGAAAAGGTTATATTACAAGAGAGGATTTATTAAGAGAAGCTCAGTCTCTTAAAAAAACGAATTATGGTAAATATTTAATTGATTTAGCTAATGATTTAGTTAAATAGTTGAAATATTTATTTTTATTTAATTTTTTTAAATCATTATTTTGATGGGTTTTATATGAATTTTAAAAGATTATATGAAGATGAATTATTTGGAGATAAAATATTAAAAATTACTGAAAATAATACAGATTTCTCTGAAATAATAAAAGATAATAACTATTATCCTTATCACTATGTTTTATCTTATTTAAGGGAAAATTTGTTTTCATGGTATCCATTTAAAGAGGATGCTAGTTTATTAGAAGTTGGTTCAGGATATGGTCAATTAACTTCTTTATTTACAAAAAAAGTAAATCATGTTGTTTCAGTTGAACCTAATGATTTAATGGCTGAAATTGTAGCTAATAGATCAAATGAAGCAATAATTATAGATTCTAATTTTAATAATATTGAATTAAATGAAAAATTTGATTATATTATTTTATGTGATAATTTTGAATATGCAAAGTCATTTATTGATTCAGAAACTCCTTATCAAGACTATTTAAATTATTTAAAATCTTTCTTAAAAGAAGATGGTGTAATAATAATTGCAATTAATAATCGTTTAGGATTAAAATACTTTGCAGGTTTTAGAGAAGAACATACTAATCAATTGTTTACAGGTATTGATGGTTATCCTAATGTTGATTATGTAGAAACTTTTTCAAAATTACAACTTCAAAATATTATTGAATCTGCAGGATTTAAAAATTATAAGTTCTTTTATCCATATCCAGATTATGCATTTCCTCAAATTATCACTACTGATGAATTTGTAAATAAAATTCCTTATGAGCGTAAAATAGTGTATTATGGTGAGAGAGTTAATTTTTTTAGAGAAGATAAGTTAAATCAATTATTAGCATGTGAAAATTTAGCAGAAAACTTTTCAAATTCATTTTTAGTAGAAATTAGAAATTCTCCTAATAATCATTTAACTGATAGGATTCAATTTGTTAAATTAAATTCTGATAGAAATAAAGAATTTAGAACACTTACAACAATTGAAAATAAAAATGGTGAAATTTTAGTTTCTAAACTTCCTGAATCAAAAGAATCTTTAAAACATATTAATAATATGTATAATGGAAGTAAAGAGAGTTTTGGTAAAATTAAATGTCTTCAATGTGATTTTGATGGTGTAAAACTTAGTTATCCATTTATTTATGAAAAATCTTTTGAAGATTATGTATTAGATGCAATTGTAAATAAAGATAAAAAAGAATTTTTTAAGCTTATAGAAAGATATTTTAATGATTTATTTTATGATTCATTTGAATCTAATAAATATGCAGATAGAAAATTTTTATCTGTATTTAAAGAAAAATCTAATAAAACATTTCATTGTCATAATATAACAAATCTTGACTTAATATTTAGTAATATTTTCATTGTTAATAATGAATTACTTGCTATTGATTATGAATGGTTATTTGATTTCCAAGTACCATTGGAATATATATTTTATAGGGTAATATTCCATCATAGGGAGAGTAATCCTGTATTTAGAGAATTCATTACTATTGAAGAGATTTTTGAACATTTTAATTTAGATACTTCAGATTTTAAATTATTTAATAAATGGAATATAAACTTCTTTAATTATGTATTTGGTTTCCATCCAAAACCTTATCATAAAATTATATCTAAACACTTTGTTGATAATATTGATAAAATGAATGAATATATTGATTTATGTATAGATTCAGATAATTGTGATAATGAGCGAATTAATCTTTTAAGAAAAGATAATGTATTTAATCAACAAAAATTGATTAATGAATTAGAAGAGGAAATTGAAAGTAAAAATGAATTTATTAGAGAGATATTAGGTTCAAACTCTTGGAAAATTACAAAATCTCTTAGAAAATTAACACATAAATTGAAATAGATTATAATCAATTTATTATTTATAAATAGATTAAATTATTTTTATAATTTATTTCTATTTTATTTTAAGATAATGAGTTATTGTTTTTATAGTTTATTTCTTATTTTATTAGTATAATGAGATTATTTTTATAAAATATATTTTTATTTTTATTATAGGATAGATTTCTATTTTTTATTAATTGGAGTGATTTTATTGAAACGTCTTGGAATATTTCTTTGTTTTGATAAAGAAGGTATTATTGATGATTATATTACTTATTTATTAGATGATATTTCTGAAAATTTAGATGAACTATTTATTGTTTCAAATGGGGATTTAAGTTCTGAAAGCATTAATAAATTAAAAAAATATACTAATTCAGATATTTTATTTAGATCTAATATTGGTTTTGATGCTGGTGCTTGGAGAGATGTAATGGTTAAAGAATATGGCTTTAATAAGCTTATTGATTTTGATGAAGTTATATTATTTAATGATTCATTTTTTGGACCAATTTATCCATTTAAAGAAGTTTTTAATAAAATGGATAAGGAAGATGTAGATTTTTGGGGTATAACTAGTCATGGTGAAGCACCTAATGCTAGAGATTTATGTCCTTATGGTTATAGGCCAAGATATTTACAAACTTATTTTTTAGCTTTTAGAAGAAATATTATTAAATCAAAAGAATTCCAAGATTATTGGTTAAATCTTCCAGATTACACAGATTTTAATGATTTAGCATTTAAACATGGAGCAGTTTTAACTAAAAAATTTGAAGACTTAGGATATAAATGGATGCCATATGTTAATACTTTTGATATGGAAGAATCAAGAGAAAAAGCAATGAGTTTCCATACTTATGATATGTATAATATGGTAGCAAATAGAGGTTTACCTGTTATTAAAAGGAAAGCATTTAAATTACCAAGGGATATTCATCTTCGTTATAATATGGGAATGGAAATATCAAAAACAATAAAATATTTAGAAGAGAATACAAATTATGATACTTCATTAATTTATAAATATTTCCTTAGAACAATGGAACCTGGACAATTAGTTGATATTCTTAATTTAATTAGAATATTCCCTAAAAACAATCTTAATTCTGAATTTAAAACTAATAAAAAAGTTATTGTTATTGCCCACTTATATTATGATGATTTATGGGAATATGCATTTAATTATTTAAAAAATATTCCTAATTATATTGATATTCTTATAACTACTGATACTAAGGATAAAGAAGAATTCTTTAAAGAGAACATTGTAGATAAATTAAATAATTATACTCGTGTAATGGAAATTAATCCTCGTGGAAGGGATATGGCTTCATTATTTGTAGCTAGTCGTGATATATTAAAAGATTATGATTATTTCTGTTTTATGCATGATAAGAAATCTGCTGGAAAAGAATATATTACTGTTGGAGCTACATTTAGAGATATATTATGGGAGAATAATTTAGCAAGTCCTGATTATATTAATTCTATTATTAAAGAATTTGATGATAACTCAAGTTTAGGTTTAATTGTTCCTCCAAGAGTATATCATGGAACATACTTCTTTACATATATGAATAATTATTGGACTATCTGTTATGATGTTGTTTTAAAACTTTTAAAGAAAATGAATATAAATCATCCAAAAATTACTAGAACTAAACCACCATTATCTATTGGAAATTGTTTTTGGGCTAAATATGATGCTTTAAAACCTATATTTGATTTAAATTTAGATTATACAGATTTTCCAGAAGAACCAATGCCTGCAGATGGGACTATTAGTCATGCATTAGAAAGGATTTATGGTTATGTTGCAGCAAGTCAAAATTATTATACTGAGATTGTTATGACTGAAGATTATGG
This sequence comes from Methanobrevibacter sp. 87.7, assembly GCF_002208625.1. GTDB lineage: Archaea > Methanobacteriota > Methanobacteria > Methanobacteriales > Methanobacteriaceae > Methanarmilla. Next base: position 254 of record NZ_MRCT01000004.1, on the reverse strand, counting down.
TAGAACTGAAATTTTTAATTTTAATTATATGTTTGGTAATACATTAAGATCTATTAAAGCTCATGATCCTGGATTTATTTGTTATAATCGTTCATTTTTTGGATTTATTCATTCTTTACCAAATTACTTTAGAATGACAGGTAGTCTTAAAAATTTCAGTAAATGGAAGTTTAAACAAATTATAAAAAAAGTATTAAGAAAAATTAAAAGATAATTTTATTTTTTTTTAAAATTAGTTTTTAGAGGATTTTTAT
>NZ_MRCT01000039.1 GCF_002208625.1 Methanobrevibacter sp. 87.7 | reverse complement strand
CAATAAAATAAATAAAAAAAATAGAACACTTAATATAAAAACAATAAAATAAGTAAAAAAATTAAAAAAAATAATATAATTAATATAAAAAACAATAAAAATAAGTAAAAATCAAAAATTAATTGATTTATTTAAACTAAAAAAAAATACAAAAAAATATTTAAAAATTAAGAAAAATTAAGATAAATTAGATTTAATTAATTCAATAGATTTATCTTTAATTTCTTTTGCTTTTTCTTCAGTTTTTGCTTCTAAAGTTATTCTGATATAATTTTCAGTCCCTGATGGTCTTATAAGTACCCAACTACCATCTTTAAAACTTAAACGTACCCCATCAATAGTATTTACATCATCAAAATCATCAAAAGTATCTTTAAGTAATTCTTCCATGTTTTCCATTATTTTAACTTTATCTTCTTTTGAACATGTAACTTTTTCACGAATATTTGGATAATCAGGCATTTTACCAAGAAGTTCAGAAAGTGGACCTTCATGAGATACAATATCAGCAAGTCTTAAACCAGATAATAAACCATCTGGACACATACAGAAATCAGGATGTAACCATGTTCCAGAAGGTTCACCACCAAAACTACCATTATTTTTTAAAATAGAATCAGCAACTGCAACATCACCTACAGGAGTACGTAAAACTTTTCCACCAACAGCAGCAACTTCTTCATCTATAACCATACCTGCATCTACAGTAGTTACTACAGTACCTCCAAATTTAGATGCAACAAGTGCAAGAAGTTTATCAAAGTCAACAACTTTACCTGTTTCATCTACAGCCATCATACGATCAGCATCACCATCATGTGCAATACCTAAGTTTGCTCCAGTAGCTTTCACTACTTTTTTAAGAGATCCTAAGTTTGCATCATTAGGTTCAGGATTACGTCCTGGGAAAAATCCATCAGCTTGTGAATTTAAAGTAATAACTTCACATCCAGCACGTCTAAATACAATAGGAGATATTTCACTACCTGCTCCAGATGCACAATCTATAACAACTTTAAATCCTGGTTTAATATCGACCATACTTAATAAATCATTAATATAAACTTTTTTAATTTCATTATTTTCAGATATTGAACCTATTTTATCCCAAGAAATGTTAATATATTTTTTATTATAATAAATATCTTCAATTTCTTTTTCTTGAGCAGGAGTATATGCCATACCATTTTTATTCCATAATTTAATACCATTATATTTTGAAGGATTATGTGAAGCAGTTATCATTACACCTGCATCTGCAGATAATTTTTCAGTAGCATAACCTACAAGAGGAGTTGGAACCATTCCTAATTTAATAACATTAACACCACTTTCAATAAGACCTGCAGTAATAGCTTGATCTAACATTTTATTAGTAGTTCTAGTATCATAACCAAGTACAACATTACCTTCATTACCAAGATAACTTGCAAGAGATTTACCTACATTTAATGCAAGTTCTGCTGTAACTTCAGAACCAATTTCTCCCCTAATTCCAGATGTTCCAAATAAAGTTTTATTTACCATATTAAAACCTCAAAGGATTATTTAAGCACCAAATTTATGAGAATAATTCATTAAATCTAACATAATATTCATTACATCACTGCCTCTAATTCTACAGAGACCTCCTTTATAAGTTGAAAATTCATTGTATTCACATACATCATCAGTTCTTACTTCAGGACCTCTAATTAAGATAGGTACAGGATCTCCAGTATGATTTTTAACTGAAATTGGTGTTGAATGATCTGCAGTTAAAAAGATATAACAATCTTCAAGTTTTAATAATTCACTCATTACTACTTTATCAACTTTTTCAATAAATTCTAATTTTTGTTTTGTATTACCATCATGTCCTGCTTCATCTGCACCATCAATGTTAATTAAAAAGAAATCATGCTCAGAATTATTTACTTGGTCTACAATAGTATCTCTAATATTTTCAAGATTAGTGTCTACTCCACCAGTAACATCATCCATTTCAATAATATCCATTCCTGCAAAACGACCAATACCCATAATTAAACCAGTTTCTGCAATACATGCAGAATTTACTTCATATTTATTATTGAAAGATTCTACATCAGGAACTTCTCCAGCACCACGAGGAATAACAACATTAGCAGGAGGTAAATCATTTTCAATTCTTTCAAGATTCACTGGATGATTTTTAATCATATCATATGTTTTCATAACTATTTTATTAACTAAATCTGCAGTTTTTTTAGCTTCTTCAGTATCATCTAAAGCAACAACTTTAGCAGGAGCTTTACCTTCAACTTTAGGATCTGCATCTGAAACATTACCAGATAAACCTTCACCTCTAAGTACTAAAACTGCACGATGTCCAGTAGATTCTTTAAATATTATTTTAACATCTTCATAACCTTCAATTACCATTTTATTTAATGTTTCAACAAGATCTTTTGTACCTTCCCTAATTCTACCAGCACGTCTGTCAGTTACAATACCATTTTCATCCATAGTTGAAAAATTACATCTAAATGCAATATCTCCTGGAATAACATCTAATCCAACACCAGAAGCTTCAAAAGGACCCCTTCCAGTATATACTTCATATGGATCATATCCTAAAATAGAAAGATGAGCAGTATCACTTCCAGGTCTAATACCTGGAGCAATAGAATCCATAATTCCTGTTATACCTTCTTTAGCCATTCTATCCATGTTTGGAGTATTAGCTGCTTGAAGAGGAGTTTGATTATTAAGTTCTTTTAAAGGACGATCTCCCATACCGTCCATTACTAATATTAATCCTTTCATTAAAAATCACCAATATAAAATAAAATTACTATTTTAAATAGTAAATTTATGATTAAAAAAAATCATAAAATAAATATTATAAATATAGATATTGATTTAAAAACATATAAAATTTATTTAAAAAAACATTGAAAAAAATATAAAATTTAATAGATTATCAAAATTCAAATTAAAAAAAAATATAAAAATAAAATTTAAAAAATAATTTTTATTAAAAATAGCTAAAAAAACATCAACAAACAAAATAAAAATAAAAATCAACTAAACAAATAAAATAAATAGAAATAAAAACATCTAAAACAAGAAAAATAAAACCTAAACAACTAAAAAAACAAGAAAAATAAAAAAAAATATTTAGAAACAACAAACAATTCCAACAATAGCTCCAGTAATAGTAGCTAATAAGTTAACATGTTCATTTGTTAAATAATTACGGTTTTCAAATAAAGCCCCTAATAAACTATCCATAAAACAACCTACAGTACCTGAAATTATAGATATTTTAAGTGAAATCCAAATATCTGGTAAAACACCAAGTAAAAATGCAGCAATACCAATAATTGCAGCACCAATAATACCAGCAACAGTACCTCTAACAGAAACTGCACCATTAGTACCTGGTTGAACTTTTTCAAAACTAGTGATTAAACGAGGGACTGAAAGAACACCAATTTCACTACCTAATGTATCTGAAGTTGCTGTAGCAATAGCACCTATAAAACCACCAACAAATGGAAGATAATAACCACCAAAAGCAGCCATTACAAATGCTACAACTCCATTAGAAATAACATTCTTAGCAGTACGTCTACCTTCAAATTCACCAAGTCTTTTTTTATAATCCTTTGAATAATAAGTTGCAGCAATTCCCATAATGAAAAATAGGACAATAATTAATAACCAATTTAAACCTGCAGATAATAATATGACAATACCCATAATTATCATACAGACAGAACCTAAGAAATCTAATGCTTTTCTTTTATAAATAAAAGCCCCTAAAATAAACAATATTATTACAGAAATAACATTTATCCATATTTGTCCAGTCATAAAATCACATTTCAATAAAAATTACTTAAACTTATGTAATTAATTAAATATAAAATTTTGTTTTAATATAAAAAATAATTGAAAAATAGACTAAAAAATAAAAAATAAAATAGTTTATAATAAACAATTAATAAAATTTAATAAAAAATTTAATAAAATAAATAAAAATAAAAAATAAAAGTTTTTAAAAAACTAAAAACTTTAATTAAATAAATAATAAAGTTTTAACTAAATCTAGTTAAAAACTTTACTTTTAATAATTTCTACTCTATTAAGAGGGTAGATTTTTTTAGCATTATGATAAATTTCAGAAGCTAATCTACCATTAGTTAAAATTTCAGTGAATTCTTTGAAAGATTTTTCACTAGCAGATTCAGTAACTAAATTTTGAATAGTTTCTCTCATGAATTTTTGTTGAGAAGATTTAGCTCTTTTATTAGTTACAGCTAAAACATGAACTTTAATATCATGATCATCTTTAGTTTTTGCAATAACAATAGAATCAATTCTACTAGTACCTCTTCTAATCATACTTCTAATACGGTCAGAAGTGATTTTATGTCCTGCAAATTTAGTATTTGCTACTTTTCCTGCAACATTATCAATTTCAAAATTTAATTTGATGTATTGTTTTGAGAAATCGCCAGTTAATTCCCTCATAGTAACATCAACAGATCTTCCAATTAAAAATTCAGGATCTCTAGCAGGAGTTTCTCCAATTTCTTTATCATCAAATTCAACAGGTGCTTTAATAGTATACCATACTTTTTCTCTCCAAGTATCACGTACTCGACGTTTAGCTTTTGCCATCTTATATCATTCCTCACAATAGTTTTTTGTTAATCCATTAGTTATATAAGAAATTTTATTAATTAATTGATAAAGTTAGATACGGCTATCTAACATGATTAAATTTTGAATATCAGTATTGTAAATATCATATATACTAATAACTAGATTTTCAATTTTTAAAAAAAGATAAATAACTTATCTTGAAAAAGAAAATTTCTACAATAATTATAGAATAAAATACAAATTAAATATATAAAAAATTAACTAGAAAACCTAGTACTCTAAATAAAGAGAGTTATATCTTTAAAATAAGATAAATAAATTAATTAAGTTTCCAATTTACAATTTAACTGATATGGGCTCTGCCCATCTTAATTTGAAAATATTTTGAAATAAAAGTTTTAAAAGTTTAAAACCCGCCCTAAAAGGTTAATATAATTTTTAAATTTAATAATATATAAAACTTTGTTTAAATTCAAATATTTAAAGGTTTATTCATAAATTTATAATGATTAACATATCTTTCTAAAACTTCATTAATAGGACCTTCATCTTGATAAACTTTAATTCCTTTTTTATCTAAACGCATTTTAGATTTAAAACCAATTTGAACACAAATAACAACATCAACATCAGATAAAAGCTTTACAATTTTTACACCTTGATGTCTTCTATCTTCATCGATTTCAACTTCACGTTTTTCAAGAAATTCAGTAGTTTCTCCATTAAAATCATAAATATATAATGTTTTTGACTTACCAAAATGTAAATCAACATCTTTACCATTTGATGATGATACAGCGATTTTCATAAAAAGTACCTCAATAAATTAAAATTTTAAAAAAACAAGTAATAATCAAAAATTAAAAAAACAAGTAAATAATAAAAATAAAGATTTAATCTTTAATTTTATTAATTAATTTTGCAACATTATTTGCAAATAATTTAATTGTTGCAATTCCATCTTCATCATCTTTATAAGCACCTTTAGGGCCAGCGAAAACCATATTCCAGTAATTACTTCCAGGAATAATCATTTCATTAATGATAAAGAACATTGACATTTCTTGTAATGTTAAAGTTAATCCACCACGTCTTGCAACAGTAATTGGTCCACCAACCATCCAAGATAAGAATTTATCATTACCACGGGAAAGTTTACCAATTCTTTGAAGAGCAGCCATTATATCTCCACGAGCAGTACCAAAGTATACTGGAGCAGCAGGAATAAAACCATCAGCTTCTCTTAATTTATCTGCAATTTCATTAATTCCATCATCAAAAACACATTTACCAGTTTCACCACAGGATCCACAAGCAATACAAGAGTGAATATTTTTATCCCCAATGTTTATGATTTCAGTATCAAGACCATTAGCTTCAATCTCTTTAGCACAAATTTTTAAAACACTCATAGTATTTCCATCAGCACGTGGACTACCACATAAAAGTATAACTTTTGAGATAAAAAAGCCTCCTAATCATCTTTAACTACAATACATTCATTAGGACATAAATCTACACAAGTTTCACATAGACTACACTCATCTATATCAACAGGAGTAACTTTACCATCTACCCATTGTAAAACTTCCATAGTACATAAATCTACACAGTCTCCACATTCATCTTCGCCATCACATTTATCATGATCTATTGTAATTGTTACCATAAAAATCACTTCCTCTAATATAATATAAAAATTCTATAATTTAAATTTAATTTAACAAAACTTATATATAATATTTTTTTTATTTCTTAATAAATATTTAGTATATAATATAATAAATAATATAAAAATTTTAATTTTAAGTAAAATTCTAAAAATAAACTTAAATAAGAATAATATAATTATATTATAGAAATTAAACTTAAATAAGCTTAAAATTAAAATTTAACCATGAATAAAACTTATTCTAATGAATGATGACATTCACAATCATAATCATCATCTAATGAAAGAATAGTTCTATAAATTAATGCTAAAAGACTTTCTTTTTTCTGAGCCATAATTTCTCCAACTTCTTCAAATGTTAATTTAGTTGGAGAGATTGAAGTTCCAAAATTACTAACAACACATATTGTTTCATAACAAATACCCATTTCACGTGCAAGTACTGCTTCTGGAAGGCCAGTCATTCCAACAATATCTCCACCAATAATTTTAAACATTTTAATTTCTGCAGGAGTTTCAAATCTAGGACCTTCAGTACAAACATAAGTTCCATGAGATATAACAGGACAATCTTCAGTTTGATTATCATATATTGCTTTTCTAAGTCTTGGACAATAAGGTTCAGACATATCAATATGAATAACTTGATTATCAAAGAAAGTTCTATCTCTTAATACTGTGAAATCTAAAAAATCATCTGCAAGTACAATAGATCCTGGAGGCATTTGCATATTAATTGAACCTACTGCATTTGTTGATATAATTTGATCTACACCACAATCTTTTAAAGCTTTTATATTTGCTTTATAATTTATCTTATGTGGAGGAGTTGTATGTCCTTTATGATGACGAGGTATAAAAACAACTTTTTTTGATTTAATACTTAATAAAGATACATTAACAGACCCATATTCAGTGTTAACAGTTTTTTCCTCAACTGAATCTGCAAGTTCAGTTATTTCTTCTACTCCACTACCACCAATAATTCCTAACACACAATCACCTAATTATCCTTTTGTTACTGCAAGAGGTGTAACTTTTGCTACAAGTTTTGCAATACCTGCCATATCAGATGTTTTAACTACACTATCAATATTTTTATAAGCACCTGGAGCTTCTTCAGCAAGAACAGGACTAGTATTAGCTTTAACTACAATTCCTTTACTTTCAAGATCTTTTTCAATACCTTCAGGAGTGAAATCTTTTTTAGCTTGAGTTCTAGATAATACTCTTCCTGCACCATGAGCAGTTGAACCAAATGTTTCTTCCATAGCAACATCAGTACCATGAAGAATATATGAAGCAGTACCCATAGTTCCTGGAATTAAAACAGGTTGACCAATACTACGATATTCTTTAGGAACTTCTATTCTACCAGGACCAAATGCTCTTGTTGCACCTTTCCTATGAACATAAACATCCTGACTAAATTTTCTAATTTTATGATTTTCTTTTTTAGCAATATTATGTGCTACATCATAAACAATACCCATATTCATATCAGAAGCAGATTGGTTAAATACTGATTCAAATGATTCTCTTACCCAATGAGTCATCATTTGTCTATTAGCCCATGCATAATTAGCAGCTGCATACATTGCCCTTATATAATTTTGAGCTTCGATAGAATCAAGAGGAGCACATGCAAGTTGTCTATCTGGAAGATTAACTTCATATTTTTTATATGCTTTATCCATTAATCTTAAATAATCAGAACATACTTGATGACCACAACCACGTGATCCAGAATGAATCATAACAGTTATAGTTCCAGGAACAATACCAAATGCTTTAGCAGCTTCTTCATTATAAATTTCATCAACTTTTTGAACTTCTAAGAAATGATTTCCAGATCCAAGAGAACCTAATTGAGGAATACCTCTACTTTTAGCTTTATCTGAAACAACAGATGCATCTGCATCTAACATTCTACCATTTTCTTCTAAGAATTTTAAATCTTCATCCCATCCATATTCATTTTCTACAGCCCATTCAGCACCATAGTTTAAAACATCATCAATTTGATTTTGTTTAAGATGAACTCTTCCTTTACTTCCTACACCAGATGGAATATTTTTAAATAATACATCTACAAGTTCTTTAAGTTTAGGTTTTACATCATCTTCAGTAAGATTAGTTCTTATTAATCTTACACCACAATTAATATCAAAACCTACACCACCAGGACTTATAACACCATTTTTAGTACTAACTGCACCTACACCCCCAATACTAAAACCATAACCAAAATGAATATCAGGTAATCCTATAGAATATTTTTGAATTCCAGGTAAACAAGCTACATTAGCTACTTGTTCAAGTGAACCTTCATCAATAGTTTTAAACCCTTCATCATCAATATATATTCTTCCAGGAACTCTCATAGCTTTTTTATAACTACTTGGAATTTCCCAAACATTATCACGTACTTTTACAACTTCATCTTTAATACTCATATAATCACTGTAAATTTTAATAGAATAATCGTTAAAATAATTAAAAATACTAGTCAAAATTTAAATTATTTAAAATATCAATACTCTCAATATTTTATTATAATATAATATTGATTACATAAATACTTAATAGTTATTATACTTAGAAATTAAAAATATATAAAAAATAATATATAATGTAGTTAAAAAATAATAAAAACTAAAAATAATTATTTCATTAACTAAATCAATAAACTAAATACTAGAACAAGAATTAAAACAAAATAAAAACTAAAAAAATAAAAAAAGAAGAATTAAAATAAATAATCAAAATAAAAACTAATTTATGAAAATAATAACTCTTAAAATAAAAAATTAATTTAATATTAATTTAAAATTTTATAAATCAAGTATGACACGTGTCATAAAATACTCATTTTTCTCAAGAACTTCCATCATATGGAAAGTTATTGCTTTAACTTCAGATCCTCTTTGATGTTTATTCCAATCCATAGATTCTCCTTTAACTATTCCTTTTAACTTATATGGATTTTCTAGATTTTTATCTCCTTTTATTATTGAAATATTAAAATCAGAAAATAATACAAAATTAACATCAGATAAAAATAGTAATTCTTCTAAATAATCATAAAGTAAAGAAACTAAATCTTCAGATTCAACTTCAATATTAAATTCTTCATTACATTCAACATTTGATGTATTAGAAATAACATTAAACATTGCTAGACCAGAATTTTCAAAAGATTCTTCTAATGTTTCTCCATAAGCAAAAAATCCAATATCTGCAGTAACATCGAAAAATTCATATGGTTTATTTAATTTAATTTGATATTCATTGTTTAAGGACATAATAACACATTACTAAAAATTTTAGATAAAACTTAAAATTAATTTTTTATTTATAAATATTAATTTTCAAATGGGGTCTCGGTTTTTCTTTATATATCATTTTCAACACTATTAAAAATAGAGAGTGATTAAAATGTTTAACAATACTGATACAAAGTTAAATGCAGATTTAAGAAAAAAAAACTACACTTTATGATGTAATAGTATTCAATGATATAAATATTCAATCTTGCATGGTAATACTAATGGTTTTATTAGTATTGCTTATTACTGTACTATCTATTATTAAAGTATAATATTAAAAAATATTTGTTAAAATTCGTCATAACAAATACATACCAAACCCTTTATTACTTTAATTAACTATTAGTATTCCATGCATAATTTAGTTAACTATAGCTTTAAACATTAAAAATGCCTTAAAAAATTTAAAAACCTATAATTATTTAACTAAATTAAATAGCAATAAAGTAATAAAGTAATAGATAGATTAACCAGCATAAGAAATTATGCTAATTATTATTCAATTAGTATAATAAGTAAATAAACTTATTATACATATTATTTTAAAATTATTTAAAAATATAATAAAACAATATTTAATATCATTTTAATTTATTTACTTAAAATAAATTATATTAATATATACTTCATTAAAGTTTTAATAATTAAAAGCCACAAACCTAAAAAATCATATTTATATAAATGGAGTATATATTAAAAACTTAAAAAAATAACTATTTTTAAAAATTATTTTTTATAACTATAAAAAACTAAAATAATTTCATTTATTATCACAAACTTCATTAACTATTGCAAGTGCATTATGTACTCTTGGAAATCCGATATAAGGTACAAGTGCAGAAATAGTGCTAATTAAAGTTTCTTTATCATTACCTACTTTTAAATTACCTTTAACATGAATTCTTAACTGATTTTCACATCCACGTAATGACAAGATAAATGTAAATGAAATTAATTCTCTATCTTTATCACTTAATCCATTTCTTGCATAAAAATCACCAAAAGCAAAACCAGAAATAAAATCCCAAATATGTTTCTGACCTTCAGGAGCATTTTCAATACTTGAATCTATAAAATCTCGACCAAAATTATTAGCCTGAATATCATAACCTACTTTTACTCTATTTTTTCTATTAGTTGTTGATTGTTTAGGAAGTGGTAGATTTATATTAAGATCTTTAAAAATATCATTTGTTTTATTTAAAAAATCATATACTTTTGCAAGACCAATATAAGGTATTGATTGATATAATATTTCTTTGATTTCAATAGGAGTAATTCCTGATTTAATTAAAATTTCAGAATACTGATTTAAAGATTGATTTGAAATTAAAGTTGCTAAAGTTACAAGTAATCTAGATCTTGTAGATAAATTACAATTTTCAAATACATCATGTAATAAAAAATTATCTAAAATTTCTACTAACTCTGGATCAGAATATTTTAAATCAGGATTATAATTTGATATTAATTCCATGTTATTAATATTTAAATCACTCATAAAATTCACCATAAATAAAAAAAATAATTAATTCATTGTAATTTTATATAAAATGGAATATGCAATTAATTGGAATAGATTTATAAATAATAAAGCAGTATAAGCTAAAGTTCCACTAAACTCATTAATTTCAATTCCATAGACTAATGCTATTATTAATGCAAATAAAACAATAATATTACCTAATAAAAGTAATAAAGAAAAATATAATAAAAAAGTTTTAAATTAAAATTTAATTAATATTACGAATATCTTCAGGATTAAATCTTAATAATATTTGTCTTGAATTACCTCTTACACCTTTTCCAGTAAGTTTAGTATCTATTAATCTTAAAAATTCTAATTTATCTAAAGTTCTATTAAAAGTTGCATAACTTAAACCAGTAACTTCCTTAAACTTTTTAGATAAATCACCAGCAGTTAAAACTTCATCAGAATCTGCAACTATTTTTAATAATTGTCTTTCTACATCACTTAAAGATTTATAAGTTTCAATAAGATTTACAGAAACTTGTTTATTTTTAGCTTCTTCTAAAAATTCTTCAGTAACAACTGGACTTGCATTAGCCTCAGCAATATTTCCACAAACTTTAAGTAAATCAATACCTACCCTTAAATCCCCACTATCTAAAGTATAATCAGTTACCTCTTCAAGAATTTCATCAGATATTACACCTTCATAAAAACCATGTTCTACTCTTTTTGATAAAATACTTAATAATTCAGAACGACTGTATGGTGGAAAAACAATATCATGTGGAATAAATACAGTATTAACATTTTTATCTAATGCATATTTAAATTCTAAATCAGAAACAATAGCAAAAACACCAGTTCTTACTCCTGGAAATTCCTCATAAGCTCTTAAAATATCATAAAATATTTTATTTGCTTGATTATTCTGAAATAGATAATTTACATCATCAAATGCAACCATTAATGCTTTATCTTTATCAACTAAATAATTCATAACTTGCTTATAAATTCTTGAATAAGGAACTCCAGTTTCAGGAGGTTCATGACCAAAAATTTTCTTAAAAATTTGAGAAAAAATACTAAAACGAGTTGTATGAAGTTGACAATTAATATAACAACAAACCACTTTATTAGTTGATTCTTCAACAATATCAAAAACTCTTTTAACAGCAGTAGTTTTACCTGTTGCACAAGATCCTAAAATAACTGCATTAGTTGGACGGCCTCCCCTTAAAGCTGGTTTAATATCCATAGCCATAGCTTCCATTTGTCTATCCCTAAAATCATAATTTTGAGGACTATAATCTGGATTAAACACATTTATATTTTTAAAAACTGTTTCATCATACATTAATATATCCTTAATTCCCATAATTTCACTTCCCAGCTAAATTCATACAAAATTAAAATTTAATAAGATTTCAAGAAGTTTTATAAAAAAATATAACTTAAATAATAATTTTTTTAATAAAATTATAAGTTAATAATAAATTTTATA